>JBEIVK010000041.1:0-13412 GCA_040373935.1 Alphaproteobacteria bacterium | reverse complement strand
CGCGCGCAGGGGCAGCTCGGCGCGGGGCACGGGCAGGGCGGCATCGAGGGCCGCGCGGGCGCGGGACTCGGCGGCGGCCCGCGCCCAGGCGGCGTCGAGCAGAGGGGCCCACGGCGCCCAGGCGGCGTCGGCCGCGTACGCGGCGCGGGCGGCCGGCCAATCGCCGCCGGGGGGGCCGACCGGGCCGTGGACCTCGTTGAGCACCACCCCGGCGACCTGCGCGGGCCCTGCGGCGCCGAGGCGGGCGTAGAGCTCGACCGTCTCGTTGAGCGGAAGCTCCTCGGGGAGCGTCACCAGCAGCAGGGCCGTGCGGGCGGCGTCCTCGAAGAGGCGGGCGACGTCGGCCACGCCATCGAAGAGCGGGCCGGCGCGGGTGAGGTCCATCAAGGAGCGGGCGGCGCCCCACATCGTGAGGCCGTGGCCCGTGGCCGGGGCGTCGACGAGGATGAGATCCCACGCCGGGCGGCCGTGCGCGCGGGCGCGCTCGAGGTCGAAGACCTTGCCGAGCTGCAGGGCGTCGTGCAGACCGGGAACGCCATCGACGAAGGGCTCCATCACGCGGTTCTGGAACACCGCCTTGAAGAGCGCGCGGACCTTGATTTGCTGGACGACGTAGTCCTCGAGGGCCCGCTCGGGCGTGATGGTGATGGAGTAGGCCCCGCCGCCGAGGTCGGTGGGGTCGTAGCCGCGGCCCTCGACGCCGAACAGGACCGGAAGCCGGGCGGCGCCGCTGGTCTCGGCGACCAGCACGCGCTTGCCGCGCGCCGCGACGCGGCGGGCGAGGGCCGCGCAGACGGTGGTCTTGCCGACGCCACCTTTGCCCGTCACGAACACGACGCGCCGCGTGAGGAGGGAGCTCATCCGGCTGGCGCCTCTTCGGGGGGCGGCGGCGGAGGCGCCGCAGGCGGAGCGGGCGGGGCGTCTGGGCGGGCGAGGGCCTCGCCGATGCGGTGGAAGACCGGCAGGCTCATCAGCAGGCCGAGGTGCCCGGTGCCGCCCACCTCGACGCTGGGCGCCCACGGCACGACGCTGCTGCGCGGCGGGAGGACGATGGTGTCGAGCGGCGTCCACAGGCTGGTGACGGCGCAGGGCGGGGCGGCGGCGTGGCCGAGGGCGGCGCTGCCCGGCGCGAGATCGGCGGCCATCCCGCGGAACCCGAAGACCCAGGCCCCCGTGCCGGCCCAGGGCGTGCCGAGCGTGACGAGGCGGCGCACGCTCCCGGCGATGCCGTGGTGCTGCAGGGCGAGGGCGGTGACGACCCCGCCCATCGAGTGGGCGACCACATCGACCTGCGGCGCGCCGCTCTCGGCCTTCAGCCGCTCGACTGCGAGGGCGACGTTCCGGGCGAGGTCCGCCACCGGGGCGTCGTCGGGGTGGTGGTTGATGGCCCAGACCCAGTCCCAGCCGCAGCGGCGCAGCCACGCCGCGAGGATGCGAAAGGAGCCGCGGTTGAGCGCGTAGCCGTGGACGAGCAGCACGGGAGGCCGCGGCTCAGCCGGGAAGGCGGGCGGCGCGCGCCGGGGCGGGGCGTCCCCGAGGCCGGACAGGAGCAGCGGCCCCATGAGCAGCCAGGCCCCCCACTCGTGCAGCAGCGCCGAGAAGAGCGCCGCCGATGGGCGAAGCGGGCGGCCCTCCACGACCGCCCACGCTGCGACGGTGGCCAGCACGACGGCGGCCGTTCCGAGCAAGGCGAGGGCGAGGAGGAGCACGATCAGGTCCATCGGTCAGTCCCGTGTGGACAGCGTAGCCACGCGGGGCCCTTGCCTCAATCCGATCGGTGCATAAACACGCGCCGCCGGCGGCCCGGCCGCCTCCCTCCTGAGGTCTCCATGCCCATCTACGAGTACCGCTGTCCCGACTGCGGGCACGAGTTCGATGCCCTCCAGAAGGTCTCCGATGCCCCGCTCACGGACTGCCCGTCCTGCGCAGGCACCGGCCTGAAGAAGCTCATCAGCCGCACCTCCTTCGCGCTCAAGGGCGGCGGGTGGTACAAGGACCACTACGGGCTCAAGGGCGGCGGGTCGTCGTCCTCCTCCGGCGGAGGGGCCTCCTCCGGCGGGTCGGCGGCTTCGTCGTCCTCGTCCTCGTCGTCTTCCTCGGGCTCTGGCGGCGGCAGCGCAAAGTCCGAATGAGCGCCCGCCTCCTCGACGGCAACGCCCTGTCCCGCGCCCGCGCCGATGCGCTGCGCGCGCGGGTGGCGGCGCTGCCCCGGCCACCGGGCCTCGCCGTGGTGCAGGTCGGGGAGGACGCCGCTTCGTCCGTCTACGTCTCGCGCAAGGGTGCCCGCGCCGAGCGGCTGGGCTTCGCGCACTGGACGCACCACCTGCCGGCCAGCACCGCCGAGGGCGCGCTGCTCGCGCTGGTCGACGCCCTCAACGCCGACGACGCCGTGGACGGCATCCTCGTCCAGCTCCCGCTGCCGGCGCACATCGACGCCCGCCGCGTGCTGGACCGCATCACCCCTGCCAAGGACGTGGACGGCTTCCATCCCGACAACGCCGGGCGGCTGTCGCAGGGCCGTCCGGGGCTCGTGCCGTGTACGCCGGCGGGGTGCATGCTGCTGCTGGCCGAGGCGGGGGTGCCCTTGCGCGGTGCGCACGCGGTGGTCATCGGGCGCAGCAACATCGTCGGCCGGCCGATGGCGATGTTGTTGGAGCAGGCCGATTGCACGGTCACGCTGTGTCACCGCCACACCCGCGGCCTCCCGGCGCTGTTGGCGCAGGCCGACATCGTCGTCGCCGCGGTGGGCATCCCGGGCTTTGTCCGCGGCGAGGACATCCGTCCCGGGGCCGTCGTCATCGACGTCGGCATCAACCGCCTCGCCGACGGGCGCCTCGTGGGCGATGTGGACTTCGCGGCAGCGGCCAGCCGAGCGGCCGCCATCACGCCGGTGCCGGGGGGCGTTGGCCCGATGACCATCGCCTTGCTCATGGAGAACACGCTGCGCGCGGCCGAGCTCCGCCTGGGCAGCGCTTAGCGGAGCAGCCGCAGCACGGCGTCCAAGGCGTCGCGCTCCTCCTGGCCATCGCCAAGCAGCCAGCGACGGTGGGCGCCGGCGACCTCGGTGGCCAGCCGGGCGAAGGCACGCTTCACCGCGGGAGCATCCGTCACGGGGCAGCCCTTCTGGGACAGGAGCGCGCTGGCATCCCGCACCCGGGCGAGCAGGGCGTCCCGGCCTTCGGCGGGCAGCTCCAGCACGGGCGCCTCGGCGAGCAGCCACTCCCAGACTTGGTTGTAGGCCGGGTCTGGGGAGAGGCCGCCGCTGGCGTCCACCGACGCGCGCCACGCCGCCCACGCGCTGTGCTCGGCGGGGGACACCCCGCCGTCCGCCCCGGCCACGAGCAGGAAGATGGCGGCAGGGGCGGCCTGGATGCGGCTCAGCTCGTCGTCGGTGAAGCGCATGGCTCTCTGCCTCAGGCCTTGCCCACCTGCTCCCAGGCGTTGCAGGAGCAGAAGAGGTTGCGGTCTCCCCAGACGTTGTCCACCCGACCCACCGCCGGCCAGACCTTGTTGTCCCGCAGGTAGGGCAGGGGAAAGGCGGCCTCTTCGCGGGAGTAGGCGCGGGACCATGCGCCGGCCACCACCACCGAGGCGGGGTGCGGCGCGTGCTTGAGCACGCAGTCCTCGGCCCGCACCGCGCCGGACTCCACCTGCGCGATCTCGGCGCGGATCTGGATCATCGCGTCGATGAAGCGGTCCAGCTCGGACTTGTCCTCGCTCTCCGTCGGCTCCACCATCAGCGTGCCCGCGACCGGGAAGGACATCGTCGGCGCGTGGAAGCCGTAGTCCATCAATCGCTTCGCGACGTCCTCGGCCTCGATCCCGGCCTTCTTGAAGTGCCGCAAGTCCAGGATGCACTCGTGCGCCACGCGGCCGGTCTGCCCCCGGTACAGCACCGGATAGTGCCCGGCGAGCCGCGTGGCGACGTAGTTGGCGTTGAGGATGGCGATGCGCGTGGCCTCGGTGAGCCCCTCGCCGCCCATCATCGCGATGTAGGCCCACGAGATCGGCAGGATGGACGGGCTCCCCCACGGCGCCGCCGACACGGTGCCGAGAGATTGCGGGCCGCCGACGCCCGGCACAAGCGGGTGCCCCGGCAGGAACGGCGCGAGCCGGGCCGCCACGCCGATGGGCCCCATGCCCGGGCCGCCGCCCCCGTGCGGGATGCAGAAGGTCTTGTGGAGGTTGAGGTGCAGCACGTCGGCGCCGATCTCGGCCGGGCGCGCCAAGCCGACCAGCGCGTTCATGTTGGCGCCGTCCATGTAGACGAGGCCGCCGGCGTCGTGCACCGCCGCGATGATGTCGCGGATGGCCGTCTCGAAGACGCCGTGCGTCGACGGGTAGGTGACCATCAGCGCGGCGAGGGTGTCGGCGTGCGCGGCCACCTTCGCGCGGAGGTCGGCCACGTCCACGTTGCCGTCGTCGTCGCAGGCCACGGCCACCACCGTCATCCCCGCCATCACCGCCGAGGCCGGGTTGGTGCCGTGCGCCGATGTGGGGATGAGGCAGGTGGTGCGGTGCGCGTCGCCGCGGGACAGGTGGTAGGCCCGGATGCACAGCAGGCCGGTGTACTCCCCCTGGGAGCCCGCGTTCGGCTGCAAGGACACCGCCGCGAACCCGGTGATCTCGCGGAGCCACGCCTCCAGGTCCCCGAAGAGGCGGGCGTAGCCCGCGGCCTGCGCGACCGGGACGAAGGGGTGGAGGCCGCCGAAGCCGCGCCACGTCACCGGGATCATCTCGGCGGTGGCGTTGAGCTTCATCGTGCAGGAACCGAGCGGGATCATCGAGGTGTCGAGCGCGATGTCCTTGCGCCGCAAGGCGCCGAGGTAGCGCAGCATCTGCGATTCGCTGCGGTGCGCCGTCCAGACCGCCGCCGTGAGGAAGGCGCTGGTGCGGGTGAGCGCCGCCGGGAAGGCGACGGCGCGGGTGCCGAGCGGGAGCGCGGCCGGATCTGCCGCGCCGAGGACCGCGCCGAGATCTGCGAGATCGGCCTCTGTGACGCGCTCGTCGAGGGCGATGATGAGGCCGCGGGCCCCGTGCGGCCGCAGGTTGATGCCCTTCGCCTCGGCGGCGGCGAGCGTGGCGTCCCGCCGCGCGGCCGTGGGCGCGCGCAGGTGAAGCGTGTCGAAGTACTGGGCCGAAGCTTGCTCCCAGCCGGCTGCGGTGGCGGCGGCAGCCAGCGCGCGGGCCTGTCCGGCGACGTGGAGCGCGATGCGCCGCAGTCCTTCCGGGCCATGCCACACCGCGTACATGCTGGCCACGACGGCCAGCAGCACCTGGGCGGTGCAGATGTTGGAGGTGGCCTTCTCGCGGCGGATGTGCTGCTCGCGCGTCTGCAGGGACATGCGCAGTGCCGGCTGGCCGCGGCTGTCCTTGGAGATGCCGATGATGCGGCCGGGGACCGAGCGCTTCCAGGCGTCGCGCGCTGCCATGAAGGCGGCGTGCGGTCCGCCGTAGCCCAGGGGCACGCCGAAGCGTTGGCTGTTGCCCACGGCGATGTCGGCGCCCCACTCGCCCGGCGGCGTGAGCAGCGTGAGGGCGAGGAGGTCCGTCGCGGCGATGACGATGGCCCCGACGGCGTGGAGCCGCTCGGCGAAGGCGCGGTGGTCGTCCACGCTGCCGTCCGTCGCCGGGTACTGCACGATGCCGCCGAAGACCTGCCCGTCCGGTTGGAAGGTGGCGGCGTCGCCGCGCACCACGCGCAGGCCAAGCGGCGCCGCGCGCGTCTCCACCACCGCCACCGTGTGCGGGTGCACGCGGTCGTCGACGAAGAAGGTGTCGCGGTCCCCCTTGGCCACGCGGTGCGCCAGCGTCATCGCCTCGGCGGCGGCCGTGGCCTCGTCCAGCAAGGACGCGTTGGCGATGTCGAGCCCGCACAGCTCCTGGACCATCGTCTGGTAGTTGAGGATGGCCTCCAGCCGGCCCTGGGCGATCTCCGCCTGGTAGGGCGTGTAGGCCGTGTACCAGCCCGGGTTCTCCAGGACGTTGCGCAGGATGACCGGCGGCGTGATCGTGTCGTGGTAGCCGTAGCCCAGATACGACCGGAACAGGCGGTTTTCGCCCGCAATGGCGGCGAGGGTGTCGAGCGCGCCGCGCTCGTCAAGGGGGGCCGGAAGGCGCAGCGGGCGGGCCGCGCGGATCGTCGCCGGGACCGTCTCGTCGATGAGCGCGGCCACCGAGGGAGCGCCGATCACCCGGAGCATTTCTGCGATGTCGGAGTCTCGCGGCCCAATGTGGCGGGAGAGGAAGGCGTCCTGGGGAGGAGCGATCGGCGGCATCGTGTACCTCTGCGAGGGGGGACAAGCCTACCCCGGGCGCGGCGCCGGTGCCCCCTGTCCGGGCGGCGGTTAGCACGAGGTTCACGCCCGGCCCGGAGTCTCTGTCGATGTCCTCCCCCGCTGCCCTTCGTCGCACCCCCTTCCACGCTGCGCACCGCGCGGCGGGCGCTCGCATGATCGACTTCGGCGGCTGGGATCTCCCGGTGCAGTACGAGGGGATCATCGCCGAACACAAGCGCGTGCGCGCTGCGGTGGGCCTGTTTGATGTGTCGCACATGGGCGAAGTCCGGGTGCGCGGCCCGAAGGCCCTCGACGCGCTGCGTCATCTCGTCACCAACGACCTCGCGATCGTGGATGGCCAGGCCCAGTATTCGCCGATGTGCAATCCGCAGGGCGGCGTGGTGGACGACCTCATCGTCTATCGGCTCTCGGCCGAGGAGGCGCTGGTCTGTGTCAACGCGGCCAACCGGGACAAAGACTTCGCCTGGATGGTCGCCAACAATCCGTTTCCCGGCGAGGCGGTCTTCACCGACGAGGGCGACGACTGGGCGCAGGTGGCGGTCCAGGGGCGGCACGCCGAGGCCACGCTGCAGGCGCTGACGCCCGTCCCGCTCGGCGCCATCGGCTATTACCACTTCGCGGTGGGGCCCTTCGCTGGCATCGACGGCTGCGTGCTCGCGCGCACGGGCTACACCGGAGAAGACGGCTTCGAGGTCTTCTTGCCCGCGGCGGCCGCCGAGCCGGCCTGGGCGGCCATCCTCGCGGCCGGCGCGCCCTTCGGCATCGCCCCGATTGGCCTCGGCGCCCGCGACACGCTGCGCCTCGAAGCCCGGATGTGCCTCTACGGCAACGATCTGGACGACACGACCTCCCCGCTCGAGGCTGGCCTCGGCTGGACGGTCAAGCTCGACAAGCCGGACTTCATCGGCAAGTCGGTGCTCGTCGCCCAGCAGGAGGGCGGGCTCGCCCGGCGCCTCGCCGCCTTCGCGGTCGAGGAGCGCATCGCCCGCCATGGCAACCCGATCCTCGCCGACGGCGCGGAGATCGGCGTGGTCACGTCCGGCACGCGGTCGCCCTCTCTTGAATCCAACATCGCCCTCGGGTATGTGCTCCCGCGGTTTGCCCGGATTGGCAGCCGCGTGCAGATCGACATCCGGGGGCGCAGCGCCGACGCCGTCGTGGTGAAGGCGCCCTTCTACAAGCGGGATTATTGACTCCCTTCTCTGAGGCTCGCCCATGTCTTCGATCCCTTCCGATCTCCGGTACACCGAGACCCACGAGTGGGTTCGCGTCGAGGCCGGCGTGGCCATCGTCGGCATCACCGACTACGCGCAGGAGTCGCTGGGCGACGTCGTGTTCGTCGATCTCCCCAAGGCGGGCGACAAGCTCACCCGCGGCGAGGAGGCCGGAGAGATCGAGTCCGTCAAGGCCGTCAGCAACCTGTACGCCCCGCTGTCGGGCGAGGTCCTGGAGTCCAACGAAGACCTCGTGGACGCCCCGGAGACCATCAACTCCGAGGCCTACGACGGCGGCTGGATGTACAAGGTCAAGCTCTCCAACCCCGCAGAGCTGGAGAAGCTGCTCGACGCCAAGGCCTACAAGGGCCACCTCGAAGCCCAGGACTGAGCGCCCGGGCTCCCGCGGCCGCGGGCCCTCCGCTCAGACCGGGAGGTCTTTGCGGACGAGGTAGAAGTCGAGGCGCTCCACGCCCTCCAGGGCGTTGCGCTCGTCGACCTGCGCGACGGTTCGCGGGGGCGGCACGATGACTTTTTGCCCCGGCGTCCAGTCGGCCGGGCAGGCGACGCCGTGGGTGTCGGCGGTCTGCAAGGCCACCAGCGCACGCAGGACTTCATCCACGGAGCGGCCGACGTTGAGCGGGTAGTAGATGATGGCGCGGATGGTGTTCTTCGGGTCGACGATGAACAGCGCGCGCACCGTCACCGTGCTCGACTCGCCGGGATGAATCATCCCGTACTTGCGCGCCACCTCGGTGCTCAGGTCCGCGATGAGGGGGAAGGGCAGGCGGATGCCGAGGATGGTGCGAAGGTTCTCCACCCACGCCAGATGGCTGTGGATGCTGTCGATGCTCACCCCGATGAGGCGCGTGTTGCGGGCCGCGAACTCGTCGTTGCGCCGGGCGAAGGCCGTGAGCTCGGTGCTGCAGACGGGCGTGAAGTCTGCCGGGTGGCTGAACAGAATGGCCCACTGGCCCTGCTTCCAGGCGTGAAAACCCAGCTCGCCGTGGGTGGTGGGCGCGGTGAAGTCGGGGGCGGTGTCGCCGATCCGCGGCAGGGAGATCTGCGGGTCAACCATGGAGGCTCCGGGCGGTGGGGTAACTCCCACTCGCTGGGTAGGAGTTACCCGCTGGCCCGAGACGCGCAAGCGCGTCAGGGGTGGTCGACGCGCAGGTGCTGGTTTGCCTCGACGTCCTCCAGCGTCACCTCGGCGCCGTCTGGCCACCGGACGTGGACCCGCTGCGCGCGCGCGGTGTCGCCGAGGCCGATGTGCAGGGACAGCGGGGCCTGGGCGACCGAGACCGGGCCGCGGACCTCCTGGATGTCCACGCGGTCGTCGGCCTCGACCGTCACGATGGCGCCCAGCGCGTCCTGATTGCGCGCGGCGCCGCCGACGCGGATGTCGAGCCAGTGGCCGCTGCCGCAGGGGTTCTCCCAGACCTCCGGCACCCCCTCGTAGCCGGTGACGATGAGCTCCCGGTGGCCGTCGCGGTCCAGGTCCACGGGGACCATGCCGTAGTGCGGCGCCGGGTCCGCGAAGCCCGTCTCCAGCATCTGCGAGACGAACAGGCCGTCCGCCGTGCCCTTCCAGATCCAGTCCGGCTGCCACGGCGCCACATCGGACAGCGCGACCGAGCCGCGGTCTGGCGGCGGCCCCGCGACCGCGGCCATGTCGAGGTGGCCGTCGTTGTCGAGATCCATCTGGACCAGCGACCAGGTGGACCAGATGAAGCGGCCGGCCGCGACCTCTTCCGGGGTGAGCTCGGCCGGCAGGTCCGGGTGGGTGAGGACATCCGGCGCGAGGCCCAGCGCCCGGCCCGCGTCGGCGTACCCGCCGCCGGGCGACGACAGGAGGCAGGACAGGCTCAGCGCGACGTCGCTGGTGCAGTAGTCGAGCAGGCCGTCCTGGTTGAGATCGTTGACCCCGAGCCCCATCGCGCTGGTGTAGATGGCGGCGCCGACCGCCGCAGCGTCGTCGACGAGATCCACCCGGCCGTCCGGCAGGAAGCCGTCGTTTCGGAAAAAGGCCGAGGGAGGGAAGTCGACGGTCGAGCGATCCCCGGACACGAAGAGATCGACGTCGCCGTCGAGATCCCGGTCGGTGAACATCACCTGGAAGGCCAGCGTCGGGTCCTCCTCGTGGCCGGCGCGGAGGAGCGGGCGGTCCAGGACGAAGGTCCCGTCGTCGTTGCGGAAGAGGAGGTCCACCGACCCTCGCCAACCCTCCGTGAAGCTGCCCATGATCTGCCCAGGCTCTTCCGCGCGGTCCAGGCCGGGGATGACGAGATCCAGGTCCCCGTCGGAGTCCAGGTCGCCGAAGGCGAGGGCCTGGTAGCAGTCCAGCGGGTATTCGGCGTCGTACAGGAACAACTCCCACGGACCCCACGCGCCGCCCCCGCGGTTGGGCGCCAGCGCCGCGTAGCCCTGCCCCACCGCCACGAGCTCCGGCAGCGCGTCGCCGTCGAGGTCCACCGCGGCGATGTTCTCCATGCCGCGCTCCGTGGGCCGCCCAAGGCCCAGCGCCGCCTCCGAGAAGCGCCCGCCGTCGTTCCAGGCGAGCACGGGCTCGTCCTCCTCTCGGTTGATGAGGAGGTCATCGTCGCCGTCGCCGTCGAGATCTGCCGCGACGATGGCGCCCGGGATGTGGCCGCACTCGGCCTCGCCGGGGGTCGGGGGCAGGGACGTTTGCAGGCCGCGGGCGTCCGCCGACCGGGTGAAGCGCGCGAAGCCGTCGACCGGGGCGCGGCAGACCTGCGGCGAGTCGGGAGCTTTGCCCGGGGAAAGGGGGCCGTCATCGCCCTGGCGGCAGGCGAAGGCGAGGAGCAGGAAGACGGGGCGTGTCGCAGGCATCGTGGGGCGCTCGACCGTGGCTATCTGCGGCTATCTGCCCGGCGCTCCGGCGCTCGGGGGGAGACGGCAGCTTTTCCGCCCTACTGTACAACCTGCCCGGCGGGCGGCGCCTCCTCGAAGCGAATGGAGCCTTCCGGCAGGAAATAGAGGATCACCATCGTCCCGCCGGTGACGGTGGGGACGTGCCAGGTGCCCGGGCCGTACACCGTCCATCCCGGCGGATTGCCGTCGAAGCGCGGCGCCCCGTCCAGCACGAAGCAGAGGTCGAACTCACCGGCCGGGTGCGTGTGGCCCGGCCCGGCGCCTGCCATCACCACTGCGTCCACGCTGAACCCGCGGCTCTCGGGCCCCGGCTTGACGGGGCGGCCGAAGCGGACGCCGTTCGCCTCGCGCGGGCAGAGCCAGCCGTCCTCCAGGCCCTGCTGGACCGCCTCGAACACCAAGCGCACCGCAGGGTGTTCCAGAGGCAGCGCCGTGTTCAGGGCGGCGGCGGCGCCGGGCCCGGCGGGGAGGGCGGTGATGGCGTCCAGCACGGGCTGGAGACGGGTCGAGAGGTCGGACTTGTCCAGGCGCATCGTTGACTCCCCGCGGACGGGCGGCCGAGGATAATGGGAGGACAGCGGTCTATCCGCTTTCGCATCCACGCCGGAGCCCCGATGCTCGCCTTGCTTCTGCCCGTCGCCCTGGCCCACCTCCCGGCGCCGATCACGGGCGCTGCCCCTGGCGATCCCGCGCTGCGCGCCGCCGCGCTCCAGGCGGATCTTCCGGCGGCCTTTTCGGGGGCGGCGCATCGCTGGGCGGTGCCGGAGCCGGTGCTGCTCGCGTTGGCCTTCGAAGCGAGCCACTGGCAGGCGGACGCCGCGTCGGCTTGGGGGGGCTACGGTCTCTTCGACTTCCGCGAGGTGGACGACGACGCCGGGCCGTCTTTGGAGCTTGCGGCGCGGCTCGCGGGGCTCCCGCCGGACCGCGTGCGCCGCTCGCCGGCGGCGTCGGTGGAGGCGGCGGCTGCGCTGCTCGCGTGGCATGCCGCGGGCCAGAATGGCGGCAAGGCTCCGCCCGTGGGCGACCTTCTGGCGTGGTGGGGCGCGGTGCGGGGCTTCTCCGGGCATCACGCCCCCATGCGGCAGGCGCTGTTCGCCGACGCCATCTTCGATGTGCTGCGCCAGGGCGTCCCCCTGGACCGGTCGACCGGCTTGGAGCTGTTGCCGCGCGAGGGGCTGCACACGGACGGGCTCGTGCCCGAGCCGCCGCCCACCGCCTGCGACTACGGCGGGTGCGTCGGCTTCACCGCGGCCTCTTCGGCCAACTACACGAACGACAGCCGCGGCGCCGGCGACGTGGACTACATCATCGTCCACACCGTGCAGGGCAGCTACTCCGGCTGCATCTCGTGGTTCCAGAACAGCGCCGCCGGGGCCTCTGCGCACTACGTCGTGCGCTCGAGCGACGGGCAGGTCACCCAGATGGTGTCGGAGGCCGACGTCGCTTGGCACGCCGGCAACTGGTCCTACAACGTGGGCAGCGTGGGCATCGAGCACGAAGGCTACGTGAGCGACCCGGAGCGCTGGTACACGGGCGCGATGTACCAGGGCAGCGCCGCCCTCGCGGCGGACATCGCAGACCGCCACGGCATCCCCATCAACCGCACCCAGATCATCGGTCACAACGAGGTGCCGGATCCGTACAACCCCGGGCAGTACGGGGGGGCGGGCCACCACACCGATCCGGGCACGGGCTGGGATTGGTCTGTCTATCTGGACCTCATCAACGACCTCGCGGGCGGCGGCTCGCTGACCGGCAACCTCATCGGCGTGGTGGCGGATACGGACATCTACTCGGGTGCGCGCCTCGCCGGCGCGACGGCCTGGGTGGCGGAGACGGGGGAGACGACGACGGTGGACGCCGAGGGCTACTACCGCTTCACCGAGCTTCCCCTCGGCAGCTACACCGTCCACGCCTGCATGGATGGTTTCGCCGAGGCCACCTGCACGAAGTCCATCGGCGCGGGCGACAACTGGTGCTCCATTGCCCTGGAGCCGGGCAGCGGTTGCTCGCTCCCCGGCTGGGGCGACGACGGCGGCGGCACCGATGGTGGCGCGGGCGACGGCGCGGATGGCGGCGGCAGCGACACCGCGGCGGGTGACGGTGGGGGCGGCGGCGGCGCATCGGACACCGGCCCGGCCTCCGACGAGGGGGTGCACCACGGGCCGCTCACGGGGCCGCCCGGCGAGCGGGCGCTCCTGGACGGCGGGTCCGGCGGGTGTTCTGCCGCGGGTACGGCCTTGTCCGTGGGCTGGGTCGCCGCAGCGTTCGGCCTGGCCACGCGCCGCCGCCGTCCCCGCCGCTGAGCTCAGGGCGCGGGCGCGCCCGGCAGGTGGTCCAAGGGCAAAAAGGCGCGGGAGAGCACTACATCGGCCGTGGCCTCGCCCTCATCCAGCCCGCTGTCCGCTGCCGCGAACCGGACGCGAAAGCGCACCTCGGTGCCCTCCGGCCCGGTCATCACCTCGATGAACTCGTCGATGTCGAGCGAGCCCGCGGGCAGCCCTTCGACCTCCAGGATGACGTCCCCCGGCTCGAGCCCGGCGCGCGCCGCGGGCGAGCGGTGGTGCACGGCCGTCACCGCCACCCCGGCCGGATGGGGCTCCAGGACGATGCCGATCCCGCCGGTGCGCTCTGCGGGCAGCACCAGCGCCACCGCCACGCGCTCCCCCGGCGCGCCGCTCGCCTCCACGACCTCGGATATCGCGTACAGCGCGCCGTCCCGCCGCCGCGCCTCGACCCGGCAGGTGCCCGCGGGGACCGTCAGCGTGCGGCCGCCGTCCGGGAACGTCCGCCAGGGCACGCCCACGCCCAAGGCGTCGCTCAAGGCCGGGTTGCCATCGCAGTCCCAGGCCCGCACCAGCACCCCCGCCGCCGGCGCGCCGCCCGGGCCCGTCACGCGGACCTCCAGCTCCATCACCGCCTCGGCGTCCAGGGGCGGCTCATCGGCCGAAGGGTCGCGGGACGGGCCGGGCGCCGGGAGGGCCGCCGGCTCGGCGGCGGGCCCGGG
>JBEIVK010000956.1:0-1623 GCA_040373935.1 Alphaproteobacteria bacterium | reverse complement strand
CTCCGACTCGAGAAACTTCAAGTCCAAAATCGAGTTCGCAGACGAAATCGACACCGACATGGACATCGAGGAGATCGACCCCGACGCGAGGGCGGTCATCGCGGCGGCTGCCGCGCAGGTGACTGCCACCTACGGCATCGGCTTCCAGAAGCCGAAGGGGAAGCGCAGTTGGGGCGGCTGGAACGACCGCTACATCACGAAGGCGGAGAGGCGGGCGAGGAAGATGAAGTTCCCGTCCTTCGCCGGCCGCATCGCCCGCGACCCCGTGTTCGCGGAGGTGATGCGACGCACGCCGTTCGCGGTCGCGATCGCGGAGTACGTCCGCGGGGACCCGGACGCGGTGCGGGCCTTGGCGACCCCCGCCACGGCGGCCGTTGCCGCCGAGGTGGCCCGCCTTGAGGCCCTCCAGGAGGAGTCCGAGGAGGACGAGGCGAACGTCGCCGCCGCCGAGCCCCTCGCCGAGAAGGGCAAGGGCAAAGCCAAAGAGAAGGGCGCCAAGGGCGCCAAAGGCAAAGGCGGCAAGGAGAAGGGCGCCAAAGGGAAGGGCGCCAAAGGTGCCGAGAAAGGCGCCAAGGGCGCCGAGAAGGGCACCAAGGGCAAGGCCAAAGGCGGCTCCGGATGGAGCAGCGCCTGGGTCGGTGCCGGCAGCGCCTGGCTGCTCCCGCGGGGGGCGCAGGGCGCCGCAGTGGCGGCGGGAGGAGACCTCCCCGTCGTCTTCAACGTCCTCTCCGCCCAGAACGTCATCACCGCCCTGATCCTCATGGCGGCGATGTACGGCGTCTGGCGGTGCGTCGCGGACGCCATGAGCTACGGCGACAGGATGATGACGAAGGTCATCGCGGCAATGACGCCGCCGCCGCCGCCGCCGAGCCGGCCCGCGGCTGACATCCCGCCGAAGGGCTTGCGGAGGAGGAACGTGAACGCGGCCAAAGAGGCCGAGAACCCGGTGCGGCCCGAGAGGGCGGTCCGGGAGCCGGTGCGGCCCGAGAGGGCAGCCCGGGGACCGGTGCGGCCCGAGAGGGCCGCCCGGCGAGAGGAGGACGGGGCACCGTGCGCGGGGAAGGCCCGAGCGGCCAAGATCATGGCCAGCTACACGGAGGCCCCCGACTGCGTCTGCGGGAGGACGATGGTCGCCAGGGCGAACCGCACCGACGGGCACCGCTTCTGGGGCTGCCCCGCCTACGCCAGCGGCGCCTGCAGGCACACGAAGCAGATGGGCGAGGCCCACATGCAGATGCCGCACCCCTGCCCGTTCGAGGACACCGCCGCCTACAAGGAGTGGTGGGCCCGCATGGGGAAGGGCGACAACCTCCTCGACCCGACCACGCCGTGGTTCGAGACGCAGCTCGCGCTCTACTGGGAGGAGCGCATGGCGGAGGAGCCCATCCCGGACACCGAGGATGAGGTGTACGCCGGGTCCGACGACGAGGACCCCGGCAGGAACAGGTACACCGGCTCGAACGCATCATGAGCCGGTGTGCCGGGGAGCCCAACGCTCCATATGGCGGGAGACTGCCATGAAGGTGCATGTCGCAGACTATGGGCCGATGGCCCTGGACAGTCATGCGCGCACCGAGTGAAGCCGGTTATGGCGGGAGACCGCCTATCCGCCACTCTTTTGAT
>JBEIVK010001005.1:0-1523 GCA_040373935.1 Alphaproteobacteria bacterium | reverse complement strand
GACGACCCGGCGGGTCATCCTTGCGCTGGACACGCACCAGCCCACAGGGGGCGTGCTCGACGAGATCGTCGGCTTGCATGCCATCCTCGACGCGCTCGTCGAGGCCTGGCTCGCGTTGGCCGCGGCGCTCGTGGCGGCCGGGGACCGGGTGAGCTTGGTGGCCGCGGTGGACGATGGCCGGGGCGCCACGGTGGTCGAGGTGCTGGACGGCGCGGCGGACCGGCGGCGCTGGCAAGACCTCGGCGCCCGGGCGCGCTGGCAATCCGAACGGGATCTCCCGGCGCTGTGGGGCGGTCTCGGAGACGGGCTTCACGCGGTCGCGCTCACCGCCCGCTTGCACCCGGCGCCGCCGCCCGGCCCGGCGGCGTCCTTCACCTGGGTCGTCTACCCGCCGGTGGACGCCCTCGGGCCGGCGCCGGCGTCCATCTGGGCCGAGTGGCTCGGTCCGCGGCCGTGGCGCGGCGCGGTGGACCGCTTGCTGCGGGTGCCGGGCGAGGCGGGCTCGGACCGCAACTCCGTGCGCGCGCAGCTCGGAGAGTTCTGGTCCTTGATGCAGGACCACGAGGCGCGTCGGCGGCTGCGGCGACGGGCGGAGCGGGCCGGGCCGGCGCTCGTGCGAGAGCTCCTCGGGCGGGGCGATGCGGTCTATCGGCTGGAGCCCGGGCCCGTCGGGCACCGCATGGTGCGCGTGGTGGGGGGCAGCCCGTGAGCGGGCGGCGGGCGGCGGTGCTGGCCGGGTTGCGCGCGCGCGCCCGCCCGCTGGCGGTGTGGTGGCTGTTCCTTGCGCTGATGTTCGGCGCCTTTTGCGCGGCGGCCCTCATCGAGGCCCCTGGGACAGACTCCCTCGTCGCGCTGGGCATCCTCGCGGCCATCACCTTTCCGTGCGCGGCCTTGGGCCAGGTGTTGGCGCTGCTGCGCCTACGCGACTGGGTGCTGGCCGCGGTCTGGGTCGGGTGCGCGGCGCTCGCGGTGGCCCTGGGGCTGGGCGCGGCGTTGGCGGGCGGGCCGGCCGGGGCGCCCGTCGCCATTTTCGTCGCGTTGCTGTTGTTCTTGGGGCCCATGTTCCTCATCGGCGGCGCGTGGAGCGTGCAGTCCGGGCGCGCGCTGTTCGGCGCGTGGGTGCCCCTGGTGTACTCGTCCGGCACGGCCATCGTCATGGCCGAGTCGAGCGGGCGGGTGGCCGAGTGGCACGCGGGCGCGAAGTGGGCGATCTGGGACGTCTTCACGTTTTCTGTGCTCGCCGCGTCCATCGTGCTTTTTCTCGCGTACCTCGCGGCGCGCGAGGCGCACCGGCTGCACCTGTGGCGCACGGCCCCTGGCGGACCGCTCCGGGGGTCGGTCGTCGAGGACGGGGCGGCGCGGCCACGGCTCACGCTCGGCGGGTGGGTGCTCGTCCTGGTGCTGGCGGGCGGCCTCTCGGTGGGGACGGCGGCGCTGGCGCCCTACCTGTGGCGCACCGCGCCTGCGGAGGACGGGCCGGGCGGCGGTGGCGGCGGCGGCGGGGCTGGGGGTGACGCGGGGGG
>JBEIVK010000538.1:0-3297 GCA_040373935.1 Alphaproteobacteria bacterium | reverse complement strand
CCTTGGCGATCTCCGAGGCGGAGGAGCAGCTCCATGCTGCACAGGCGGGCCTCCTTGTCCACCGCGGCGGCGAGCTCGAAAAGCGAGCTGCGGGCAGGGGTGTCGGCGCCGGGGGCCTTCTCGACGCGCACGCGGTAGTGGTTGACGCATTCGGTGAAGGCCGAGGCGCTGGGCCACACCTGGGTGCCGCGGTTGCTGATGAGCGTGAGGCGGAGGTTGTCGGGCAGGAGCGGGCGGACGCGACGGGCGACGGCCTCGGCCGAATCGGTGGACTCGATGAAGAAGTCTGCGCCTTCGACGGCCGTGTCCTCGGGGCTGGGGCTCGCGGACATGCGCGGCTGGTCCGGGCGGCGGGGCACGCGGAAGACCTTGGCCGGGTCGTTGTCGAGGTGGGCGAAGTCGGCGGCGGGAGGCAGATTGCCGGCCACGAGACGGGCGAAGGCCTGGGTGCCGGGGAAGGCGGCGCCGGTGGCGTGCTGCGTGCGCAGCGTGGCGTGAAGGGCGGCCTCGATGCGGGCGGCGCTGCGGAAGAGGCCGATGTGCCGGAGCATCATGAGGGCGGAGAGGAGGAGGGCCGTGGGGTTGGCCTTGTCCTGGCCGGCGATGTCCGGGGCGGTGCCGTGCACGGCCTCGAAGATGCAGATGTGCTCGCCGATGTTGGCGGAGGGCGCGTAGCCGAGGCCGCCGACGAGGCCGGCGCAGAGGTCGGAGAGGATGTCGCCCTGGAGGTTGGGGAGCACGACGACGTCGAAGAGGTCCGGCCGGGCGACCAACTTCATGGCCATGTCGTCGACGATGAGGTCGTCCGCTTTGATGTCCGGGTAGTCCTTGGCGACCTCGTAGAAGCACTCCAGGAAGAGGCCGTCCGTCATCTTCATGATGTTGGCCTTGTGGCCGCAGGTGATGCGGCGGGCGCCCTGGCGGCGCGCCATTTCGAAGGCGTAGCGGTGGACCTGGAGGCTGCCGGGGCGGGTGATGAAGCGGCGGCACTGCGCGACGTCGTGCGTCTGCATGTGCTCGACGGCGCCGTAGGTGTCCTCGATGTTTTCGCGGACCATCGTGATGTCGATGGGGATGCCGGCCTTGGAGAAGACGGTGTCCACGCCGTCGAGGCTGCGGAACACCCGCTTGTTGGCGAAGGCGTTCCAGATCTTGCGGGCGGTGACGTTGATGGACTTGACGCCCGCGCCCTTGGGGGTCTCCATCGGGCCCTTGAAGAGGATGCCGAGCGACTCTACGGTCTCGCGGGCCTCCAAGGTCATGCCCGTGCTGACGCCCTTGAGGTAGACCGGCTTGCCCATCTCGACGTAGACCGGGTCCAGCGGGGTGCCCTCGGCGGAGAAGACGTGCAGGACGGCGTCCATCACTTCGGGGCCGATGCCGTCGCCCTTGGCCACTGCAATGCGCATGGGTGCTCCTGGGGCCCAGCGGCGGCCGGGCGTGGCGCGGGCTTACCCCAGGGGCCGCTGTGATACAGCCACAGGGATGGGAATGACCTGTTCGGTTTTGTCTAGGAGTGGGCGTGCGGCCGGAAGACCTCAACTACCACCACCTGCTGTTGTTCTGGTCGGTCGCGCGTGAGGGGATCCTCACACGGGCATCTGCGCGTCTGGGGCTGGCGCCGGCGACGGTGAGCGCCCAGCTCCGGCAGCTGGAGGCCTCCCTGGAGGAGCCGCTGTTCGACCGCCAGGGGCGGCGGCTCGTGCCCACCGAGGCGGGGCGTGTGGCGCTCGGCTACTGCGACGGGATCTTTGGCCTGGGCCGAGAGCTGTTGCAGGCGGTCCGCGGCGGTGGCGGGGGCGGCCCGGTGGAGCTGCGGGTGGGCGTGGCCTCGGTGTTGCCGAAGCTCGTGGCCAAGGACGTGCTGCTGCCGGTCTTCGAGCTGGACCGCCCGGTTCGCGTGGTCGCCCGGGAGGACAGCGCCGAGCGTCTGGTGGCGTCTCTCGCCGTGCACGAGCTGGATCTCGTCTTGTCGGACGCGCCGGTCGGGTTGGCGCGCGGGCTGCGGCTGTTCACGCACGCGCTCGGGGCCTCCGCGGTGGCCGTCTACGCCGCCCGGGACCTCGCCGCGGCGTTGCGCCCCGACTTCCCCGGCTCGCTGGACGGCGCGCGGGTGCTGCTCCCCGGCGGCGGGACGACGCTGCGCCCTGCCCTCGACGGCTGGTTCGCCGGGCGGGGGCTTCGGCCGGAGGTCGTCGGGGAGTTCGAGGACAGCGCGCTGCTCAAGGCCTTCGCCCAGGCGGGCGTCGGGGCCATCGCCGCGGCCACGGACATCGAGGCCGAGCTGCGGGGGCGCTATGGGCTCGAGCGGGTCGGGCCGCTGGAGGGCCTGGAAGAGCGGGTCTTTGCCGTGACGGCAGAGCGAGCGCCGGCCCACCCGGCGGTGCGGGCCGTGCTGGGCGCGGCGACGGGGCGGCCCGTGTTCACGGGGGGCCGCCCAGCACGAGCGGCAGCAGGGCCGCGCGCACGGCGTCCATGAACGCGGGGCCCGGGTCCGGCTTTTGGGTGCGGTACCGCGGGTCCTGTTCGCAGTGCGGCGGGTGGCCGGCGAAGCGCGCCGCCTCGTGGTGGCCGATGAGCCAGCGGATCGGCAGGGTCGCGGCGAGGCTGCGCACCAGCGCGGCGTTTGCGGCGACCTGCGCCGGGGTGAGCGGCCAGCGCTCGCCGTCGCCCACGTTCTCGATGCCGATGGCGACGTGGTTCAGGCCGATGGCATGGCGGGCCGGCTGCCCGAGCGGGAGCAGCGCGTGGACGGTGCCATCGCGCTCGACGAGGAAGTGCGCGCCCACGTTCCAGCGGCCGCCGGCGCTCAGTTCGGGGCGGGCGGTGAGGGCGGGCGCCGCGAAGGTGTTCCACGCGCTCGACGCCGTGGGGCCGGCCGTCCAGTGGAGCACCACCATCTCTGCGTGCAGCGGCAGGGCCGTGCCGTCCGGGGCCAGCGCGGCGGGGCAGTGGGCGGCGAAGTAGGCGTCGCGCAGGGCGTCGCGGGCCGGGTCTGCGGGCAGGGGCCACGGGCGACCAAGCCCCCCGCCGGGGAGGCCGGGGGCGGCGAGGACAGGCAGCAGGGCGGCGAGCAGCAGCACCGCTGCGGGTTATCGCGGGCGCTGCAGCGAGGGGACCAGTGGGAGCGCGGGCCGTGGCGCTGGGGATCGGGCTCGGCGGCGGCTGCGCGGCCGCTCCGGCGCCGCTGCGGGTGTGGCTCGGCGGGGACGTCCACCTGGGGGCCGCAGGTCGGCTGGACGGTGCGTGGGCCGCCGCGCGCGGGGAGGTGGGGCCCGGCTTCGTCAACTTGGAAGG
>JBEIVK010000833.1:0-1926 GCA_040373935.1 Alphaproteobacteria bacterium | reverse complement strand
GCTGGCCGCCCAGCTCTTCGGCGAGCTGAAGAAGTTCTTCCCCAACAACGCGGTGGAGTACTTCGTCAGCTACTACGACTATTATCAGCCGGAGGCCTACGTCGCGAGCACCGACACCTACATCCAGAAGGACGCGCTGATCAACGAGCGCATCGACAAGCTGCGCCACGCCGCCACCCGCTCGCTGCTCGAGCGCGACGACGTCATCATCGTGTCGTCGGTCTCGTGCATCTACGGCATCGGGAGCCGCGAAGCCTACGACGGGATGCTGGTCCAGGTGGAGGTGGGGCAGGCGCTCGGGCGCGACGACCTGCTGCGGCGCCTCGTGGAGATCCTCTACGAGCGCAACGAGGCGGACTTCCACCGCGGCACCTTCCGGGCGCGGGGGGACGTGGTGGAGGTCTTCCCGGCGCATGAAGACGAGAAGGCAATCCGCATCGAGTTCTTCGGCGACGAGGTGGAGCGGGTGAGCGTGATCGACGCGCTGCGCGGGCGGCGCCTCGAAGACCTGCCGCGCGTGACCATCTACCCGGCCTCGCACTATGTCACGCCCAAAGAGCAGCTTCGCCGAGCCGTTGCCAGCGTCCGGGCCGAGCTGGCCGAGCGCCTGCCGGAGCTGCGGGACCGCGGCTGGCTGCTGGAGGCCCAGCGCCTCGAAGAGCGCACGCTGCACGACCTCGAGATGATCGAGGAGACGGGGCGCTGCAAGGGCATCGAGAACTACTCGCGCCACCTGTCGGGGCGGGACACCGGCGCGCCGCCGCCCACGCTGCTCGAGTTCTTCCCGCGCGACTGGCTGCTCGTGGTCGACGAGAGTCACGTCACCATTCCCCAGGTCGGCGGCATGTTCCGGGGGGACCGCGCGCGCAAGGAGGTGCTCGTGCGCCACGGCTTCCGCTTGCCCTCCGCGCTCGACAACCGCCCGCTCACCTTCGACGAGTTCGACGCCGTGGTGCGGCAGGCCATCCACGTCTCGGCCACGCCGGCCGACTGGGAGCTGCGGCAGGTCGGCGGCGTCGTGGTGGAGCAGATCATCCGGCCGACGGGGCTGTTGGACCCGCGGGTGGAGGTGCGGCCGGTGGGCAACCAGGTGGACGACCTCCTGGGCGAGATCCGCGCCACGGTGGCCCGCGGCAACCGCGTGCTCGTCACGGTGCTCACCAAGCGCATGGCGCAGGAGCTGGCCGACTACTACCGAGAGCTGGGCGTGAAGGTGAAGTACCTCCACAGCGACATCGACACGCTGGAGCGCGTGGAGATCGTGCGCGACCTGCGGCTGGGCGAGATCGACGTTCTGGTCGGCATCAACCTGCTGCGCGAGGGGCTCGACATCCCGGAGGTCGAGCTGGTGGCGGTGCTGGACGCCGACAAAGAAGGCTTCTTGCGCAACGTCACGTCGCTGGTCCAGACCATCGGGCGCGCGGCGCGCAACGTCGATGGGCGGGTCATCCTCTACGGGGACGTGGTGACGCCGAGCATGGCGGCGGCCATCGAGGAGACGGACCGCCGGCGGGAGCGCCAGGAGGCGTGGAACACGGCGAACGGCATCACCCCGGAGACCATTCGCAAGGCCATCGAGAGCCCGCTGGCGGAGCTGCTGGACGGCGAGCGGGTGCTCGCGCCGAAGGACCACCGGCCGATCGCGGCCTTGCCCGAGGAGGACGCCCTGGACCCGGCGACCCTCGGCAACACGCTGGCCCGCCTCAAGAAAGAGATGCGAGAGGCGGCGAAGAAGCTCGACTTCGAGCGCGCCGCTGCCTTGCGGGACCGGATTCGGGGCCTGGAGGCCTGGGCGGTGGAGAACGGCGTGGTGGTGTGAGCGGCGGGCGCAGGCCGCCGGGGGCCGTCAGGGGTGTGAGAGGCCGCGCAAGGCCGGCGGCGGGGCCGGGGGCAGGCCGGCGCGGGCGCGCAGGGCCGCGAGGTCTG
>JBEIVK010000874.1:0-1833 GCA_040373935.1 Alphaproteobacteria bacterium | reverse complement strand
CGTGTCGCTCAACGATGATAAGCACCAGCGCTGTAAACAGGCGGTGGAGTACGCTGGCTTCCTCTTTGACACGTTCCGGGGCCTGATGCTCGTCTTGCCGGACAAGCAGTTGCTCCTGCTGGAGCAGGCGGCCTCCCTCGGCGTGACAGGCGCACTCTGGTCGGCTCGCGAACTGGACAGTATCAAGGGCCGGCTGCTCCACTACTCAGCGGGCGTCCGACACCTCCGTGTGCTGGTCACAGAGCTGCAACGCCTGATGGGCCCAGTGCCTGAGGATGAGTATGACGACATCGGCCCCGCCCCTGCAGGCCTGGAGGAGTTGTCGGCCGAGATGTGCAGTGTCCTCGCTCGCTACGCCCCGTTGGGACGCCCGCTCTGGCCGCCACCCGCCTCATCGGCCTACGCCACCTTCCTTCGGGGAGAGGCTCCGGCGCTGTTCTGCGCACTCACCTGGGACGCGTCCACCTTCGGCTGGGCCGCGCTGGCCCGCTGGTGGGACCTGGCCGGGCCGTCCCCGGTGTCTCGCGAGCAGCTGCTCGTGGGTACCTGGCCGCCCGACTGGGACGTTAGCGAGCAACCGTACCGCGAGGGGCTGGGAGGCGCCCTGTCGTTCGAGGCCTTCGTGGTGGCGGCCGACATCCGGGGTCGTTTCTGCGTCCTCCGTAATGACGCCGCAGCGGCGATCGCAGCGTTCCGTAAAGGCAGCACCCAGTCGCCCCAGATGCAACGCTGCGCCTTGCGCCTGGACCGGGCGGCGGCAAGGGCTAACGTAGACTGTCTACCCTGCCACGTGCCCGGCCTCGTCCTCGTAGCGGAAGGCGTGGATGGTGCTTCCCGGGCGGGCTCGGAGCTGGGACCGGACGCGAACGTGGCCGCGGTCCTCGGCCCCGCGGTCGACGACACGGTCTGGTCTATGGCTCGTCGGGCGGCTGCAGCGGCTGGCTGGCGGCGCGTCACGGTAGACGCCTTCGCCTCCGCGTCCAACGCCCGGGCGCCCCGTTTCTGGAGCCGGTTCTTGGAGCCGGGCGCCGAGGCAGCTGACGCCCTGTGCTTGCTCGACTGGGCGCAGAGTGTGTGCCCGGTGTGCGGCTCGTCGCACCGTGAGGTGCTCTACGCGTTCCCGCCGCTGGGGCTGGTCTCGGCTACGGTCGAGAAGGCCTGCGCCGACCGGGCCCTGTGTGTGTTGATCGTGCCGGTGGCGATACTCGCACCCCACTGGAGCAAGCTGCTGTACGCCTCCGCCCTGCCTATCGCCGCGCCGTACCTCGACGGCTTCCTGCGTATCCGTTCTCCTGCGCAGCACCTGACGCATTCCGGCGACTACGCCCCCTCCGAGCTGGCGGTCTTCGCCTGCGACTTCAGCCGCCTCGACCCCCGCCCCGGGCTGCCTCCGCTCTCCAGCTGCCCGGGGGCGTTCGCTCCGCGACCGCGCCCCCAGTGCGGGGGGGAAATGGACCTGCGGGACCGGCTGCGCCTGCGCGAGGCTCTGCTGGCCAGGCGAGGCTTGTTTGGCGGCGGCGCCGCGGATTGAAGGCTCCTTGCGCGGCATTCCGTACTGTGTTTTGTGCCTTCGTCACGTCAATGGATTGGCATTCTCGGGCCGGCCCTGCGGGCCGGCTTCCTCCGCGGCGCGCCGGCGCGCTCGCGGTCTTCCCGGGCCGGCCGCCGGCGGCCGGCTCGGGCTCGCTTCACTCTGTGCGCCGTGACCTCGGCGGTCACGGCGGTCACGTCTGCCTGTTGGCTACTAGGGGGGACGTTCTCCTTCGGACCCGCCGGCGGGCCCTCGACGGGCCTCCGTGGTACGCTTGAGACCCTGGCCGCGCGCCGGGAGGG
>JBEIVK010000710.1:0-2456 GCA_040373935.1 Alphaproteobacteria bacterium | reverse complement strand
GGCCGGCGCCGACGGGCGCGGGCGGGCCCCCGCGCGGTGGGGGGCGCGATGTCCGGCGCGGCGGCGGTGGGCCGGCGCGGGACAGGAAGGGGGCGTTACGGGGGAAACCTTGGTTTCCCCTGTCCTCAACCGGAGTGTGTGGAGGGATGGGGTCGCCGCGTGCGGGGCGGGCTTCGCAGGGGCTGGTTAGGCGGCCGGGTCTGCGCTGGAGCGGTGCTGCGCGTCCTGGAGCTGTTCGCCGGAATCGGGGGCGCCGCGGCGGCGGTGGGCGGGCGCGCGCGGGTGGTGGCGGCGGTGGACGTGGACCCGTGGGCCCGCGCGGTGTATTCGGCGTGGTTCCCGGATCATCCCTGGCTGGCCCGCAACCTGGCGCACCCGCGGGCGCGGCTGCCCGAGGCGGAGCTGTGGTGGGTGTCGCCGCCTTGCCAGCCCTACACGGTGCGCGGGGAGCGGCGGGACGCAGACGATCCGCGCGCGGCGCCGTTGCACGCGCTGATCGGGCGCATCGCCGCGGGAGAGGGGCCGGCGGCGCTGGCGCTGGAGAACGTGCCGGGCTTCGCGGGGAGCCGCTCGCACGCGGCGCTGGTCGCGGTCCTGGAGGCGCAGGGCTACGCGCACCGGTCCTTCGCGCTGTGCGCGACGAGCACGGGCGTGCCGATGGAGCGGCGGCGCTTTTTCCTGGTGGCGGCGCGGGGCGATGGGCTGCGGCCGGCGTCGCGCCCGCGGCGGCAGGCGGTGGCGCTCGCGGGGCTGCTCGATGGGGTGGCGGCGCCGGGGACGGCGGTGGACGCGGCGGTGGAGGCGCGGTTCGGCGCGTCTTTTCACCGGGTGGACCCGGCGGATCCGGCGGCGGTGCTGGCCTGCTTCACGTCGGCCTATGGGCGGAGCCCGGTGTACGCGGGCTCCTACCTGGGGGCGGCGGGCGGGCCGGTGCGGCGCCTGTCGGCGGACGAGGGGCTGCGGGTTTTTGGCTTTCCGAATGGCTTTCGGTTCCCGGAGGGCCTGCCGCCGCGGCAGCCGTGGGGCCTGCTGGGCAACTCTCTCGCGGTGCCGACGGCGCGGGTGGTGCTGGCTGCCTTTGGGCCCTTCGATGACGGGATGGACACGGTGCGCGGGGTAGACGGCGCCACGCTGCGGGCCCGTCCCGCGACGGCGGGGGATCGGCGGGCGGCGATGGCGCTGCGCGATGCAGATCCGCAGGCCCATGGCCTGCCGGCGGACGGCGCGGCGGCGAAGGCGGCGGCAGACGGGCTGCTCGGGCTCGGGGGGACGTCGCCGGCCTGGTTGGTGGAGGACCGCTGGGGCCCGGTCGGGCTGGCGCGGGCGGGCGCGGCGTTGGTTCTGCACCCCGGCGCGGCCGGTGCGGCGGAGGCGGTGGGGGCGGCCGTGGCGGCGGCCGGGGGCCCGGCATGATCGACCCGGGGCTCGACGCGCTGCTGCGCCTCCACGGGGACCGCACGAGCAGCGCGCTCACGGCGCACCCGCAGTTTCGGGATTTCGAGGTGGAGGGCGGGCGGATTCGGCATGTCGTGGTGCCGGGGGCCTGGGTGGCGGCGGCAGAGCCTCTGTGCCCGGTCGAGGGGCGCGCGGCGGCCTTCGCGGCCTTCGCGGCGGCGGCGCGGGCCGCGGGGCAGCGCGCGGTGATGATGCCGGTGGGCGTGTCCCTGGCCGCGGCGTGTCGGGCGCGGGGCTTCCGCACGCTCGGGCTGGGCGCGGAGCCGGTGCTGGAGCTGGCCCACTGGCTGGGCGAGGACGGCGGGCCCGGTCCGCTGGACCGCCTGCCCCTCGCCCGGGCGCTCGCGCGGCGGGGGGCGCGGGTGGAGGAATGGTCGGCCGACGCGGTGGATGGGCCGCATCGCGCGGCCTTGGAGGGGGTGCTCTCCCGGTGGCGCGCGGCGCGGCCGGGGCCGGCGGTGGGCTTTCTCAACACCGTCGACCCGCTTCGCGACCCCCACGGCCGGGCGTGGTTCGTGTTGTTCGACGGGCGCTGCGAGGGGCCGGCCGCCTTCCTGGCCGCCGCGCCGGTGGATGGGGGGCGCGCTTGGTTTTTCGCCGATTACCCGCGGGACCCCGACGCGCGGGCCGGGGCGGTGGAGCTGCTGATGGTGGAGGCGGCCCGGGCCTTGCGCGCGCGCGGGGCCGTCGAGGTGCGCCTGGGCCTGTGCCCGCTCGCCCACCTGAAGTCCTGCGGGCCGCCGGACGGCGTGGGGGAGGCGCTGCTGCGGCCGTGGCTGCGGCACCAGCACGCGGCGGTCACCTGGCCCTTCTCCTACGCGGCGGTGACGGCCTTTAAGGCCAAGCTGGATCCGTCCCGCTGGGACCCGCTCTTTTTGGTGACCGACGGCGCGCGGGGGCCCGGGCTGGCCCTCGCGTTGGCGTGGGCGCACTTCCCGGCGGGGCCCTTCGCAGCGCGCACGGCGTCGCTGCGGGCGCGCCTCGGCGCGGAGCTGGCGGGG
>JBEIVK010000794.1:0-2047 GCA_040373935.1 Alphaproteobacteria bacterium | reverse complement strand
GGTGGGCCGCGACCCGGCGGAGAGACGGGGTGCCCCGGCGGAGCCGGGGCAGGCGCCCGATGCCGAAGCCCAGCGGCGACGCCCCCGGCTGCCCGCCGCGAACCGGGGCGCGGGCCGACGGGGGCAGGCCGTGGCTACAGGACCTGGCCGCCGTCCACGTCGATGACGCGGCCGGTGAAGAAGCCGTTCTCGAGGATGAACTTGACGGTGAGGAACATCTCGTCCGGCTCGCCGATGCGCTTGAGCGGGATGGGCTGCTTCATCTTTTCGAGCATCTCGGCGGGCATGCCGTCGAGGATGGGCGTGCGGGTGAAGCCGGGGGCGACGGCGCCGGTGCGGATGCCGTAGCGCGCGAGCTCGCCGGCCCAGAGCTTCGTCATGGAGACGATGGCGGACTTGGCGGCGGAGTAGTTGCTCTGGCCCATGTTGCCGTGGCGGCTGATGGACGAGATGCTGATGATGCAGCCCTCCTGGCCCTTGTTGTTGTTGGCGTGCCAGGCGGCGAACTCGCGGGCGCCGAGGAAGACGCCGGTGAGGTTGACGTCGATGACCTGCTGCCACTTGGAGAGCGAGAGCTTCTCGATGGCGCCCGTCTCCTTGTTGGGCTTGATGAGGAGGCCGTCGCGGATGATGCCCGCGTTGTTGACGATGGCGTTGAGGCCACCGATCGCGGCGGCGGCGGCGGGGATGAGCGCCGTGATGTCGGCCTCGACGGCGACGTTGGCGACGAAGCCCTTGACGGTGCCGGCGAGGCCCTGGCCGGCGGCCTCGGTGGCGGCGACGGCGTCGGCGTTGAGGTCGCAGAAGGCGACGTTGGCGCCGGCCTCGGCGAGCTTGAGGACGAAGGTGCGGCCCATGCCGCTGGCGCCGCCAGTGACGAGGACCTTCGCGTCGGTGATCTTCATGAGGTTTGCTCCACGGGTATCGGCCGGGCGCGCGCCCGGCGCGGGCCTTTAACCTGAGCGCGGCGCGTTACCGGGCGGTGCGCGGGGCGTCGAAGCTGCCGGCCTCGACGGCGATGGCGTCTCCGGCGTCGTTTTCGGCGGTGAAGGAGAGGCAGCCGGCGGCGGCCTCGGCCGACCATGCCGTGAGCGTGAGGAGCCCCGGCCCGCCCGCCGCCGTCTGGAGGCTGCCCGCCGCGCCGTCCACGTAGGCGAGGGCGAAGCCGCCTTCTTCTCCGGTGGTGAGGGGGATCTCGAGGGGGAGGGCGCCGGCCTCGGCGGCGGCGAGGGCGGGCTCGCCGCCGGTGGTGAGCTGGGCGACGATGGTGAAGCGCACGCCGTCCTCGGGCGCGGTGACGAGCTGGAAGCCGGCCCCGGCGGCCTGCACGCTCGGGGTGGCCGTGGAGAACGCGGCCCCGTCCACCGTGGCGACGAGGGTGCCGCCCGCGGCCTCCGGCGCGCAGGCCCCGGTGTCGCCCTCTTTCGCGGCGCAGCCGGCCGCCGCGCTCAGCCCCACGCACCCCATCCACCGCCCGATGGCCTGCCGCATCCGTGCCTCCTGCGCTGCGCGCCCCGCCTTCTACACCGGCTTGCGGAGGACGCGCACGGCGTCCCGCAGCCCGGGGACCGTGAGCGGGAACATCGGGAAGACGTTGGCGATGCCGCGGACGGTGGGGTGGTCCCAGTAGGACGGCGGATCCGGGTTGAGCCAGACGGAGGCCGCGCAGCGCGCGCGCATGCGGCGCAGCCAGTCGAGCCCGGAGAGCCCGCCGCCGGCCGCGCCGTAGCCGCCCATCGCCGCGAACAGCTCGTAGGGCGCCATGCTCGCGTCCCCGACGAAGACGAGCCGATGGTGCGGCGTCCAGTCGCGCATGACGTCCTCGATGGGCTTGCGGATGCCGCGTTGCCAGCTCTCGTAGAGGTAGCCGTAGGGCACGTTGTGGAAGAACAGCGGCTTGAACGACTTGAAGCCGCGGGTCTCCGTCGCCGCGGTGAACAACTCTTCGACGAGGCGGGCGTGCGGCTCCATGCTGCCGCCGGTGTCCATCATCAGCACGAGGTGCACGCGGTTGCGCTTGCCGCGGCGCTCGGCGATGTCGATCTCC
>JBEIVK010000789.1:0-2056 GCA_040373935.1 Alphaproteobacteria bacterium | reverse complement strand
GGGCATGTGGTGCGCATCGACGCGCGGGGCGTCACGGTGCGGCGCTGGGCGCAGCCGGCGTGGGCGCGGCCCGGGGCGCCCGTCCCGGCCGATCGGGACATCGTGGCGTCGGTCGATGGCGCCCTGCAGCGCGCGGTGGCGCGCCGGGCGGCGGGCGGGGCCGGCGTGCTCCTCTCGGGCGGCCTGGACAGCAGCGCCATCCTGCATCATCTGCGCGCGGTGGTGGCCCGTCCGCACAGCTTCACCGTGGCCCTGCGGGACGACCCGGCGGACGAGTCGGCCTTCGCGGCGCGCGTGGCCCGGCACATGGGCGCCGAGCACCACCTCGTGCTGGTGAGCAGCCACGAGCTGGTGGACGGTCTGGCGGCCTGCACCCGGGCGATGGGGCAGCCCTTGCCAGGGGCGGCGGCGGCCTTGCAGTGGCGGCTGTTCGACGCGGCGCGCAGCCACACGCCGTTCGTGCTGTCGGGCGATGGCGGGGACGAGGTGTTGGCCGGCCGTGCCGCAGATCAAATCGCCCGGCGGCTGCGGCAAAATCGGCGACTGAGCGCGCTCCCGGGGCCGTTGCGGCGGGTGGCCCAGGGGGTCGCCGGGCGGCTGGGCGCGGCCGATCTCGCGGCCTCCCAGGCAGGGTTCGGGTTGGAGAGAAATATTGGCGGGTCCAGCATCTTCCACACCCATGACCGGGTGGAGATCTTGCGAGACCCGGGCTTGGTCCGGCCGGGCATCCGGCGCACGGTGCTGGAGCCGCTCTACCAAGAGGTGGTGACGGACCCGCTGAACGCGGTGCTGCATGTCTGGCAGCGCGGGTGGTTGGCCGAGGACAGCCTGGCCCGCTCAGACCGGATGGCGGCGAAGGCGGGGGTGGAGGTCCGCTATCCGCTGCTGGACGGCGGCCTGGTGGCGGTGGCGAACGGCCTGCCCGGGGAGGCCAAGGTGCATCCGGTGCGCTGGAAGCATGTCACCAAGTGGCCGTTGCGCGAGGCGCTCCGCGGCCACATGCCGAATGGGGCATTTTTGGAGCGGCCGAAGCGCTCGATGCCGCCGCTGGACCGCTGGCTGCGCGGGCCGGGGCAGGACTTTTTGCGGGCGACGACGGAGCGCCTCGTGGACGACCCGTCGAGCCTGTTCGTGCCATCGGCGGTGCGGCGCCTCGTGGCGGAGCACCTGAGCGGCGCGGCCAACCACGGCCTGCGGTTGTGGACCCTGTGCCTCTTCCGGCTGTGGCGGGAAGAGCTGGGGGTGTAGCGCGGCGTGGCCGGGCGGCGTCAGGCCTCGGAGGTGGACTCCAGGCGGTCGACCAGGCGCACGGCGTCCCCGGGCTGGCCGAAGGCGATGGCGCAACCGAGCACGCGCCGGCCGCGGGCCGCCCCGCCGGTGAGGCGGGTGACGGTGAGGGCCACCGGGAACGAGGTGCCGTCGGCGTGCAGCAGGCGGCCGTCGAGGCGGGCGCCGCGGGCGAGCAGGCCGAGGCCGGCGGGGGCGTCCAGCGCGAGGCCGGAGCCGCTGAGGTCCACCACGGACAGGCCCCAAGCCGGGGGGTCTTGCCCGAGGACGAAGCGCCAGTCCGGCGTGGCCGGGAAGCGCTGGGCCGCGCGGCGTTCGGCGCGGGACGGATCGGGCCCCAAGACCCAGCGGTCGGCGGCGGGGGCGTGGGCGATCACGGGCAGCCACGCGGCGGCCCGGGGGCCGAGGTCCAGCGCGAGGGGGCCGGGCGGCAGGCCGGCGGTGGCGGCATCCGGGGTGAAGAACCAGACGCCGCTCACCGGGTCGGGGCCGGTGGCCCAGCCGGGAACGGCCGCGGCGGCGCCGTGGACGATGGCCGGCCAGCGGTCGGCGGAGGCGGAACCGAGGGGGTTGACAGGGGGCACGCTCACCTCGGAGGGCAGGTCGGACGGACGCGAGAGAACTGGACCGAGAGTGTGGCCGACCCCGTCGAAGCCCGAAGCCCCACAGGGGACGCGGCAGGGACCGGAGCCGGCGCCCGCGACGCGGGCGGTGCCCGGGGCGGCACGCCGCGGGCACGGAGCGCAGCGACCCGGCGGAAGGGCCCGGC
>JBEIVK010000721.1:0-2409 GCA_040373935.1 Alphaproteobacteria bacterium | reverse complement strand
ACTCGGGCGGGCGGTTGCCGCGGTTGGCGACACGGGCAAGGGACGCGTCGCCGTTCCAGCTACCGCCGCGGTTGACCCGGTTAGACCCCGACAAAGGACCCACGGGGTCCACTTGGATCTCGCTTCTGTACGGGCCGTACCAGTCCCACACCCACTCCCACACATTCCCGCTCATGTCGTAGAGTCCATATCTGTTCGCCGCCTTCTGTCTCACCGGGCAGGTGACTCCCCAGCTGATTTGGCGGGTCCACCCCACCGCGTCCAACTCCCCGCCGCCCGAGTACAGGGCGTCGCCCCCGCCCCGTGCCGCTACCTCCCACTCCGCCTCCGTCGGGAGGCGCCACCCCACGCAGGCCACCCCCTTCGGCCACGACACCGCGGAGCCCGCCATCGTGTAGCACGCCTCCAGCTCGTCCCGCGCCGACAGCGCGTTCGCGAAGAGCGCAGCGTCCTCCCAGCTCACGCTCTCGACCGGGCACTCCGCCCCGCAGCTGGTGAAGTGCGACGGGTTGCTGCCCATTACCGACTGCCAGAGCCCCTGGGTCACCTCCGTCTCCATCACCAGCACCGAACGCGTGAGTGTCACCGTGGGGCTCGGTCGCTCATCGTCGTCGCAGCCCGTCTGCCCCGCTGTGCACCCCACCTCGTAGGTGCCTGCGGGAACAAGCCGCACCGCCACCGAGGACACGCCCATCGCCGGCTCGGGCGCCACCGCCACGGGCGCGGGGGCCGCCGGCTCAGGGAGCGCGGGGGGCGCGGGGGTGGCTGCTGCGGAGGCGGGTGGCGCCGGGGGCGCCGATACCGCCGCCATCGCCAGCGCCACGAGGTCGGGGCCCCGCTCCTCCGCCCCCCGGCCCAGCGGAAGGTCGGCGCCCGCGAGCTCCGCCGTCTGGCTGCGCCCCGTCACCGTCTGCACCATCGCACGGTTCGCGTAGCGCACCGCCTCTTCCGCCGTCACCACCCCGTTGGCGTCAGAGTCGCCCCATCCCCGAAGCGCCCCCAGCACGAGGTAGCTGAACGCCGGCCGCGTCCCGTCCGGCAGCGGCCCCGCATACTCGTCGCTCCGCGCCCCCGACAATACCGTCACCTTGGCGCCCAGCGCCGCGCTGACCACCTTCAGCGGCGCCATCCCGGGCGCGAGATCGCCCCGCGACGTCTTGCCCGAGAAGCATGCGTCCTGTACCAAAACCACCTCCGCACCGGCGGGCAGCACCTTCTCCACCGCCTGGAGCAACTGCGCCCTTGGGAGCCCGCGGGCCGAGAGGGACTGCGGGGTCTGCCGTGCGTCGACGCCCACCAGAAGGCCGTCGTCCCCCGATTCGGCGGGGGCGCCGTGGCCGATGTACACCAGCCACAGCCGGCCCCCCGGCTGCACCTGGCCCGCCACCTTCACCGCCTCGGCGAGGATGTCTTCCTTGGCCGCCGTCTCGTTGAAGAGCGGCTTCACCAGGGGCACCCCCAACCCCTGCGAGAGCCACGCGACCCAATCCCGGCCGTTCTGGGCGGCGCCTGGCAGGTCTTGAGCGAAGGCGTAGTCTTCGATGGCAATGACCAGGGCGGCATCTTTGGCGCCGTCGCGGCTGGCGGCCGGCGGACTGGAGACGGAGGGCCAGGACTGGGCGCGTGCGGTCGGCAGGGTGAGAGCGGCGAAAAGGAGGGCGGCGAGGAGCATGGTGGCGACTCAACTGTGGGCTTTAACGACCCGCATCGCAGAGTGAGGATCTACAGCCGACGGCGAATACATGGTCCTCAATGGAGATGATGACGAGTACACCATCGGCGCCGTCGTTGTAGGAAAGGGGCGGGCGAGAGACTGGGGGCCACGACTGCGCATGAGCCATGTTGAGGGGCCGTGCCACAAAGAAAGCAAGCAGGGTGAACATCCGTGGACCCCAGGGAGAGACGTGGGACAGCTTCACTTGCAGACCGGCGCGTCCTGCCACTCGCCCCAGGCAGGGCCGGCGGGGGCAAGGGCCGGGCAGCGGTCGGCGCCCGGGGGGTGCACGGTGAAGGGAGCGGAGGCCACGGCCACCGCGGGCCCCGGCGCGGGCAGTGCCGTGAGGCGGCAACCCACCGCGCCCGGGGGCAGGGCCGCGGGGTCGACCGCGGCAAAGGCGACGAGATGCTCTTCGCCGAGGGCGGGCACGTAGGCGGCCTCCAGCTCGAGGCGCACGCGGCGGTCGATGGGACCGCCGTCGCTCTCCGAGGACCACGTGAGCCACGCCTCACCGCTTCGACCCACGCTCCACAGCTGCACGGCCGCGGGGCCAGAGGGGCGCAGGGCGGCAGCGGCGCGCTCGCCCACGCAGAGTCCCGCGCCCACGTCGAGATCGAGCGCCACCTGGAGCCCGCCGGCGGCGGGGCGCTGCCCGGCGGCACCCGCGAGCCCGGAGGCGCCATGGCACTGGT
>JBEIVK010000987.1:0-1571 GCA_040373935.1 Alphaproteobacteria bacterium | reverse complement strand
CGGTGCCGCAGGCACCAAGCGGGCGACGCCCGCGCGCCGGGAGGACGCCCGCCGACGGCCGGGACGGCCGGCGGGGCGCCCGGCGCCGGGACGGGGCTGGCTCAGGGGAGATCGAGGAGCAGGACGCCCGCCCGCTCGATGGCGGGGGCCTCGATGCGGACGCCGTCGCCGCCGGCGGCCGAGACGTGGCCCAGCTCGGCGGTGTCGGACCACCACACGCCGCCGGTGCCATCCGTGGCGAGGGAGGTGGGCAGCGCGGTGACGCCGAGCTGGAGGGCGTCCACGGCGAGATCGCCGCCGCTCGACACACCGCTGGTGGGCACCGAGAGGATGGCGCCGCTCACGGCTGCGAGCACGTAGAGCTGGCCCTCGGCGCCAGGGGCGATGCTCTCGACGCCGCGGAAGGGGTTGCCGTCGGCGTCGACGAGGCGAACGCGGGCGGCCGGCTCGAGGGCGGGGGCAGCCGCGACGCCGCCGGTGGCGGCCCGGAGGGCGTCGGCGGAGACCCGGACGAGGGCTTCGTCGTCGGCGCTGGTGGCCCAGAGGTCGCCCGCGGCGTCCACCCAGCCGCCGTTGAGGGCGCTGAGGCCGGAGACGGTGGCGGCCCAGGTGGGCTCTTGCTCGACGAGGCCACCGAGGAGGCGGGCCTCGCGGAGGGTGGCAGCGGACCACCCGACGACCCCGACGAAGCCGCCGAGCAGCGGCGCCGTGGTGGCCCAGAGGTTGCCGTCGCCGTCGAAGGAGAGGCTGGTGAAGTTGGCGTCGCCCGCGAGGCTGGGCGCGCTCAGCTCGAGGGCGGGAGGGACCTCGGCGGTGCCGGTGAGGGCCCCGGCGGGCAGCGCGACGATGCGGGCGCCATAGGTGGGGGCGGCGGCGGCCCACAGCGCGCCGGTGGCGTCCACGGCGATGCCGCCAAAGCTGTTGGTGAACGGGATGGTGAGGCTCGCGGCGGGCGCTGCGGTGGTGGCATCGAGGGCGGGCGGGAAGACGTGGACCGCCTCCCAGCTCGTCGCCCAGAGCTGGCCGGCCGCGGGCTGGGGGAAGGCCTCGACGACGATCTCGTCGTCCGAGCCGCCGACGCAGATCTCCTGCACGCCGAAATCGAGTGCGCCGACGCCACCCTCGCTGCGCAACAGCTCGGCGATGTACCGGCCACCGGGAAGGTCGGTGAGAGACTGACCGGCGGTGAGCAGGCCCACCCGCTCGCCCGCCTCGCTGTACAGGGCCACCGTGGGCGAAGGCACGCCGTCCGGGGCGCTGACCGTGAGGGCGACGCTGCCCGGGACGCTCTCGTCGCAATCCGCGCCTTTGCCGCCGTCCACGCACGCCGGGAACAGCGCCGCCGTCACCGCGCCCGCCACCGCTGCCCGCCACCCCGTCGTCGTCGTCTTGTGCATGGGACCTTTCTCCTCGGCGCCCCTACGCGCCGCCACCGGGCGGTATTCTGCGGGCCGACGCCGATGCGTATTCAGCCGCATGCCGGCGCGCCGTGCCCCGCGGCGCGCCCCACCGATCGCGGCCGGGGAGCGGGAGGGAGCACCGGCGGGATGGGCAGGCCGCGCACCGGCCGG
>JBEIVK010000464.1:0-3720 GCA_040373935.1 Alphaproteobacteria bacterium | reverse complement strand
TCCGAAGGGGCCGACGGCGCAGTCGCCCCCGCAGAGGAGGCTGCCGCGGCCGGCGCGTCCACCGGCGGCCTCCCCGGCGCCGCGACAGGCGCCCCCGCCGGCGCCGACCGGGCCGGGTCCGATGTCGCAGAGAGCAGCGGCGAACCGCCCATGGCCGAGCCCCGCCCGGGCCCCGACACCTCCACCGCCCCGCCGCCCCAGCCCGGCCGCGTGCGGGTCGAGGGCGACGCCACCGCCATCACGCTCCTCGCGGCAGATGGCCGCGAGCACCGCCCGGGCCCGCTCCCCGCGGGCGACTACACCCTCCGCGTCAGCTTCCCCGGCCACGACGCCATCCCCGGCGGTGGCATCACGGTGGGCCCCGGCGCCGACCTCCTCCTCCGCTGCGACGCCCACTTCTTGCGGTGTCGGGTGATGCCGCCGTGATGCTCGCCCTCTGGATCGGGCTCGCCACCGCCGCCGCCGCGCCGGTCAACTGCCCGCTGCCCGCCACGCCCGCCGACATCGAGGGCGCCACCCGCGCGGGAGAGCGCGCCTTCGCCGAGCTGGATCTGCCCGCCCTCCGCCGCGCGCACGCCGAGGCCCTCGCGCTGGTGCCGTGCCTCACCTCGCCGGTCCCCGTCCCGCTCGCCGCCGACTTCCACCGCCTCATGGCCCTCTGGGCCTTCACCAACGGCGACGAGGCGTTGGTGCTGGCCGAGTTCCACGCGGCCCGCCGTCTCGTCCCCGGCTACGTCGTGCCCGAGGAGGTCGCGCCCGCCGGCCACCCGCTCCAGCAGCTCTACACCCGCAGCAACGGTGCCAGCGAAGGGACGCTCCAGCCCACCCTGCCGCCCACCGGCGGGGCGGTCTGGGTGGATGGCCTGCGCGGCGCCCCACGCCCAGACGGCATCTCCGTGCTCGTGCAGGTCGAAGGCGCAGATGGCCGCCTCCTCCGCTCCTTCCCGCTCGCCGCCGGAGACCCGCTGCCCGCCTTCGGCCCCCCACCCGTCGATCCGCGCATCGCCACCCGCCGGCGCGTCACGCTCACCGCGACCAGCGCCACCCTGCTCGCCACCGCCGGGACCCTCTGGGTCGCCGCGGCCGCGGCCGAAGATCGCTTCTGGGACCCGTCCGCCGCCATCCCAGACCGCGACCTCGCCGCGGTCCGCACCCGCACCAACGCCTTCACCGTCGCCGCCGGCACGGCCGCCACCTTGGGCCTCGGGGTCGGGCTGGTCGCGGGGCTCACCTGGTAGGCCCGTGCGCTCGGCGCTCTCTTCAGAGGACAGGGGAAACCTACGGTTTCCCCCGTAACGCCCCCTTCCCTCCCCGCGCCCCGGCCCTCAGCGCGGCCCGAAGTCCAGGCCGAAACAGCGCGGCTCCCCGGATGGGTCCAGGCCGCAGACGGCGGTGACGCTGGTGTCCACGCCCACGAGCGGCGGCGCGGTCTCCGGCGCCTCCCAGGACCGCTCGCCGCTCACGCAGATCACCTTGCCGTCGTCGTTCAGCTCGCAGAGCACGCCGCCCTCCGCGGAGAGCTCCACGGTGCGCTCGCCGATCTGGCGCGGCCCGGAGTCCCGGGTCGGGCTCGCGCCCCAGCACCGCACGCGCGCGTTGGAGCCATCGCGCACGAAGCCGCACGAGAAGGCATCGCCGGCGACGATGCCGCTCAGCGCCTCCACCGTCGGCGCGTCGCACTCGCCGGTCCCCTGGCAGAAGCCGAAGCACTCCACCGCGCCGTCTGCGGCCCGCCCGCACACATGCGCCGCGCCGGTCTCGATCTCGATGAAGCGCCGCGCCGAGGGCGCCCGCCGGAACGAGATGCCGGTCGCCCAGCAGGTCACCGCGCCGTCGAGGGCGAGCGCGCAGGTGAAGGGCCCGTCCGCCGAGACGGCGAGCCACGGCCCCGCGTCCGCGCCCACCGTGCCAACTCCCGGCGTTCCCCCAGGGCCTTCCAGGAGCTGGGACACCACCGGCGCGGCGCCCGCGCAGCGCAGCGCCTCGTCCGTCGTGACGATGCAGACATGGGAATCGCCCACGGCGACGTCCAGGACGCCCGCTCCCGACGGCAGCGCCGCGAGCGCAGCCTCGACCTCGCCCGCCTCGGGCTGCGCCGAGAAGACCTCACAATCCAGCACCCCATCGCCGCGCACCGCGCAGGCCCCCGCCCGCCCCGCGCTGACGAGAAAAGACGGGCACACCTCCGGATCGGGCGAGGGGTCCGCGTCGTCGCAGTCCGTTGAGCCCGCGACGAAGCCCAGCGGCGGGTCGCAGGCCTTCACGCGAACGCCGATGGTGCCGCGGCCGTCGCCGTCGCCGTCGAGGTACCAGGGGCGCTGGCCCATCGCGTCGTCGTCGTCGTCATCGGCGAGGCCATCGCAGTCCTCGTCGCGCCCGGCGTCGTCGCAGACCTCCACGGCGCGAACGCCCTGGCCCGGGTCCCCGTCGTCGCAGTCGTCCGGTCGGGGGACTCCGTCGCCGTCGAGATCGAAGCGAGCGTCCAGCTCGGCCTGCGACACCCACGCGCAGGCCCCGCACAGCAGCAGCGGCAGCAGGCTCCAACGGGGGTGGCGCACGGGCAGGGCTCAGTTCTCTTCGAGCGGGAAGCTGTCTTCGTAGGGGCCAAAGGCGATGGCGTACTCGCCCAGGCGCGGCACATCGAAGAACACGGTGCCGTCGACGGCGTAGGGCACCTCCAAGCGCACGTTGCGCCCGGCGATCCAGTCCTCGGCCGCCTCGACGAGCACCTCCTCCATCAGCGCGTACACGGTCGTCGGCTGGAGGTCGAAGGTGATGTGAGACTCCACGGTCTCGCCCGGCGGCACCACGCGAAACGCGTTGTTGTCCTCGCCCGTCTCGCCGGCCACGACGTCCCGGGCGATGTCCACGAGGTCGTCCACCGTCGGGACGACATCGCTCGGCTCCTTCACCTCCGTCGTCTCGTCGTCCACCGTGCAGGCGTCCTCGAGGTTGGACTCCGCCTCGCAGTCTTCGGTGTCCGGGTCGCAGAAGGACACGCACACCGACCCGAGGTTGTTGTCCTCGATGACGGTGATGCCCAGCAGCAGCTCCACGAGCGGGATGGGGATGTCGTCGTTCTCGTTGGTGAGCGAGAAGACGAGGTCGAAGCTGAAGCGCATGTCGGCGGCGGAGGGGCGCCGGCCGAAGCCCGCGAGCTCGCAGGTGTTGGCGTTGAGCCACTCGTAGCAGGCCCAGGCCACCGCCTGCCGGGCCGTCGGCGCGTCCACGAGGTCCACCCGCGCCAGCTCGGCGGACGGGGCCTTCACGGCGTCCTTCACGGAGTCGGGGAGGAGATCACAGCCCGACAGGGCCAAGAGGGGCGGGACGAGGAGCAGAACGGCCGAGGGTCGCATGGGCGTCTCCGTGGAACAAGGTAGCGGATCTTCGGCGGGGAGGCGAGTGCCCGAGACCCGGTGGCCGTCCGCTTCCATCCACGGCCGGCGTGCATCGAACAAGAACGGGCCCCGCGCGTCGGTGCCCGTCGCCCTCTCGTCCCTGGAGCCCCACCATGCCTCACCGCCCCCCCTCCGACACCCGCGCCCAGCGCGGCCACGATCGCGCCGCCCACTTTGCCGCCGGCGGCAGCCTCGCCGCGTGGCGCGGGCAAGCCTCCGTCATCCCCGACGCCCGCAAGGAGGCGTCGCGCCGCGCGTGCCGCGGCCCGGCTGCCCGCCCGCCGGACGACGGGCCCCTCGAATGAGCGCCGGCGCCGGCGCC
>JBEIVK010000389.1:0-4290 GCA_040373935.1 Alphaproteobacteria bacterium | reverse complement strand
CCGGGGCCGGCGCGGGCGGGGCCGCGGGCGGGGCTCCCGTGCCGGTGAGCGCTCCGGCCGCGGCGGCAGACGCCGTCCCCGGGGCGGCGGCCGTCGCGGCGACCGCGAACTCCTCGCTGCTGACGGTGACGGCGGGAGCGGTGTCGAACCACGCATCCTCGGCCGACGCCGACGCCGGCGCCGCGGCCACCGCCACCGGGCGAAACGGGCTGGCCGCCGGGGCCATCTCGGCGCACGCGACCGCCAGCATCAGCGCCGGCGCGATGGCAAGGGCGCGCGAAGGGAAGAAAGGAGCGGCCATGCACTGCCTCGATGCGACGTGACACATTATCCCGCAGCGCGGCGGGTGGCCCCGGCCCGCGAGGGAGTTCGCTCGTGGAATCCGATGACAACGCCCTTCTGGACGGCATCCCCGATGGGCCTGAGGCGCGGGCCGCGGCCGACGCGGCGTGGGCCGACAAGCTCGCGCGCGCGTCCGCGGGGATCGGACACCCGGTGCGGCCGGTGGGCCCCAGCCCCGCGGCGGCGGGCACGCGCGCCCGGGTGATGTTCGCGGTGGACCGCGGCGGGCGCCTCGGCCAGTTCCGGCCTGGCACCCATGACTTCGTCCCGCTGCGGGCCTCGGCCTTGGCGCACCCGCGGGTGGGCGCCGTGCTCGCGGCGCTTCCGCCGCTGCCGGGCCTCGGCGCCGTCGAGCTGCGCACCGATGGCATGCGGGTCGTCCTGTCGGCGTGGAGCCCGCGCGCCGGTAAAGGCGCGCGAAACCGTCACAACCGCGGTGTCGCGCCCGCCGTCGCGGCGGCGCTGGCCGGCCTCGACCGGGCCGCCCTCGGCCTGTCAGGGGTGGCGCTCGACGGCCGAGCGCTCGCCGGCGAGTGCACCCTGCACGTTCCGGTCGGTCCCTTCGCCCTGCCCGTCGGACCCGCCGCCTTCTTCCAGGTCCACCTCGGGCTCGGCCCCTCCCTCGTCTCTGCGGTCGGCGAAGCGGTGCGCGCCGCCGGCCCGACCGCGGTGCTCGATCTCTACGCCGGCGCCGGCGCCCTCTCTCTGCCCCTCGCCGCCTCCGGCCTGCCCTGCGTGCTCATCGAGGAGAGCCCGGCCGCCGCGGCCGACGCCCGGCGCACCGCCCGCGCCCGCGGATGGCCCGCGGACGTGCGCACCGGGGACGCCGGTGCATTCCGCGCGGGCGACGCCTTCTTCGACGTGGTGGTGCTGGATCCGCCGCGGGCCGGCGCGCCCGGGCTGCTCCCCGAGCTTGCGCTCACGCGGCCCAAGGCCATCGTGTACGTCTCCTGCCACCCGCCCGCCCTCGCGCGCGACCTCGCCCCCCTACGCGCCCAGGGCTGGTCGCTCGCGGCCCTCGACGCCTTCGATCTCTTCCCGCAGACGCCTCACCTCGAGCTGCTCGCCGTCCTCACGCCCCCCGCGGGTCGTCGGTGAGCGCGCCGCTTCCGCCTGGCGTGGCCCGCGCGCTCGACGCCGCTCTGTCGGCGGCCATCGACTCCCTGGATGCACCGATCGACCACCGGCTGGCCATCCTCACCCAAGACGCCACCGAGAGCGTGCGGCGCCTCTCCCATTGGGTGTTGTGGCGCCGCGGCGTGCGTGTGCCCGTGGCCGATCTGGTCCTCCAGCCGCTCGTGCGCGCGGTGGACGCCGCCGCCCGCCAGCTCGGCGCAGCAGGCGTCGGCCCTCCGCCCGGCCAAGCCGCGCGCGGCCTCGCGGCGCAGTCCGTGTGGGTGCCCTTCACGGTGGACCGCGCGCAGGTGGACATCACGGTGCGGCGCTCGTTGGTCGAGCCGGAAGCCGGTTGGCGCGCCCGCTTCGACGAGGTGCTGCGGGCCCACGCCGAGTCGGTCGTGCGCCCCTGCGTGCGCGCGCACCTCGCCGCCCACGCCGACCGCGTGCGAGCGGCCTGGGCCCACCTCGATACCGGCGCGCCGGTCGCCCGCGCATAGGCAGCCTCCCAGGCGCGCTTCGGGATCGTGCCCGCGCCAGGGTTCTTGACCGGTCAAGATCAGCAATCATCCCCGCCTTTTCACGGGCGCGCACACCTGCTACGGTGCCGGCTTCGCATGCGCAGCGCCTCCGCCACCCTCCGCTCCCCGGCCGCATGGCCCCCGGGCCGCTGAAGCCCCTCCGCCCGTCGGCCCCGCGCACGTCTTCCCTGCGAGACTCTTGGCAGGTCAACCCGCCGCCTGATGTGGTGGCTCACCTTGCGCCGCGCATCGGCCGCGTGGCGGTGTGGAGCCTGCTCGTCCTGCTCATCGGGTGGGTCGCCGCGGCGTCGGCCTTCGGCCCGCCCGCCGTCGCTCGGCCCACCGACACCGGCCCGGACGCCGCCTTCATCGGCGCCACCGCCACCGGCATGCAGATCCGCGCGCTCGGCCTCGCGCGCGCCCAGGCCGCCAACGGGGACCGCGCGGCCGCCCAAGGCTCTGCAGAGGCCTTGTGGATCAACGCCATCAACCCGGACATCGAGGCCGCCGCCCTCACGCTGTTGCTCGAGGTCAGCGCGGCCGATCTCCCGGACGACCGCCGCGGCCGTTTCGTTCGCGCCCTGGCCCCCGAGGTCCTCCGGGCCGCCCGCGTCCACCGCGTCCCGCCCAGCGTCGCCCTGTCCCAGGCCATCCTCGAGTCCGGCTGGGGCCAATCCCGCCTCGCCCGGGACCACCACAACTACTTCGGCATCAAGGGCGGCGGCGTTCGCTTCCAGACGAAAGAGCACCGCCGCGGCCGTCTCCGCTCTGTGCGCGCGGGCTTTGCCAGCTTCGACGGGCCGGGTGAGGCCGTCTGGCACCACGCCCGCCTCCTCGGCGAGCACAAGCGCTACGCGAAGGCCCGCGCGGCGTGGGCCGACTGGCGGGCCTACCTCGCCGTCGTCGCGCCCATCTACGCCAGCAGCCCCAAGTACGCCGCCAACGTCATGTTCTTCATCGACCGCTATCACCTCGACCGGTGGGACGCCCTCCTCGTCGCCGCCGTCACCCGCGACGCCGCGCGGCGCGCCGCCCACGACGAGCCGCCCGTTCCCGTGCCCGCTCTGCCCGAGGTTCCGTCCGCCGGGGACGCCATCGCCGACGCCGGCCCCGAGTAGGCGCCGCTCCCCCATCACCAGGCCGGTCCCCGGGCCAAGCGCCCCCTCGGCCCCCGCGTGGTCGTGCGCCGCCGGACCGTCGCGGAGCGCGGCGGCTCGCTGGCGCAGCGCGAGCCCATGGCCTTGGGGCAGGGGAAACCAAGGTTTCCCCCGCAACGCCCCCTTCCTTGCGCGCCGTCGGCCGCAAGCACAGCCTCAGTCTCCCGCCCCGAGGCGCGGGTCGTGGTGCACGCGCCACACCAGGTCGCAGCGCCGGCACATGGCGTTCGCGAGCCCGCTGTTGCGCCGGGTGCGCCCGGCGACGGCCAGAAAAACGGGCCCGCTCTCGTCTTCGTCGCACTGCAGGCAGGGGTTCAGCCCGCCATCGGGGGTGTTGTAGGGGTCTGCCGCGGCCTCGATGCAGAGGTCGAAGCAGGCCTCGCGCGTGTGCGCGGCGTTCCAGGCCCAGATGCGGGCGCAGGGCGGCGTGAAGCCGAGCGCTTGGAAGCAGGCGTCGGCGGCGTCGATGCCGCCGGTGATGCCGGCGAGGCCGCAGGCCCGGCCTGGGGCTGTGAGGTCGTTGTTCTCCGCGTAGACGGCGAGGTCTGCGAGGGAGGAGCAGAGGCCGCAGGCCCCGCCGTGCGTGACCTGCCCGCCCGCGGCGCGGGCGGCCTCCGCGTCGGGCAGGGTGGCGAGGCGGTAGCGGCCCGGCGCGGTGGGGATGGCGGTGCAGACGCCGTCCTGGGCGACGGGCGCGGGGCTTTGCGACCACGGGTCCTCGACGGGGGGCGCTGGCGGGTCATCGAGCGACCATGCGCGCAGCGCGGCGAAGTCCGCCGGGGCCCACTCCGTCGGGCGCCAGTCGGTCTCGCCGTCGATGCGCGGGACGCAGGCCGCCTCGGAGAGCCCGGTGGCCGCCGAGGGCCGGCCGAAGATGGTGGTGCAGGAGGGGTCCGGCGAGGGCAGGGTGAGCGCCGGCGCTGCGGAGTCGGCGGGGGCGCGGCTGCACGCGGCGAGCAGGGCGGTGGCGGTAGCCGTTCGGGTGACCATGCGTGCCAACGGGTTCTCTCGTGGCGGTGGGTGTGCGGCGTCGGGCGGAAGTGGCAGTCTCCCGAGCGCTCTTCCGGCCGTTCGCTGTGGTATCTTGTTCGGCGGATAGAGGTTCTCGGCCATGAAATCCTGGTGCGGGCGCGTATTCGTACCGTCGATCCTAT
>JBEIVK010000674.1:0-2603 GCA_040373935.1 Alphaproteobacteria bacterium | reverse complement strand
GGCGCGGCAGCTCTGGGCCTTCGCCGTCGAGGAGGGCGTGTTGGCCGAGAGCCCGGCCGAAGGCCTCGGCGCGCCGCGTTCACCGCGGCGCTTGCCCCGCACGCTCTCGGAGGCGGACGTCGAGGCGCTGCTGGCCGCGCCCGACCGCAGCACGCCGCTGGGCTTGCGCGACGCCGCGATGATCGAGCTGCTCTACGCCTCGGGCCTTCGCGTGAGCGAGCTGGTCACGCTGCCGCGCCGGGCCATCCACGACGGCTACGTCGTGGTGACGGGCAAAGGCAACAAGCAGCGCGTCGTGCCGTTCGGGGACGCGGCCGGCGCGACGCTGGGCGCCTGGCTGAAGGCCGGCTTTGGCGGGCCGGTGTCGGGCGACTGGGCCTTTCCGTCGGAGCGCGGCGGGCCGATGACGCGGCAGAACTTCTGGGAGCGGCTCGGGGCCTGGGCCCGCGGGGCCGGAATCCGGGCGCGGGTCACGCCGCACGTCCTGCGGCACGCGTTCGCGACGCACCTCGTCACGCACGGCGCCGACCTGCGCGCCGTGCAGGCGATGCTCGGGCATGCGGACATCAGCACCACCGAGATCTACACGCACGTCGCGCGGGAGCGGCTGCGGCAGGCGCACGCCGCGTCGCACCCGCGGGGCGGATGAGCCGCGCGGGCCAAAGGGCGCTTTGGCGGGAGGCACGGGGCGTTGCGGGGCGCAGCCCCGCCCCCATCCCTTGATCTGACTTGACATAATGTTTCTTATCAGAAGTCCAGGGAGAGGCCTCCGGGGGGCCGCGCCGCCGGCCGCCTGCCGTGCTGCACCGCCAGAACGGGCCCGCCGCGCAGACCCTCGGCGCCGGCGCTTTCCCCGCATCCGGCGCCTCCGGTAGTCTTTCGCTCGCCGGGTGCCCCGCGCGGCCCCGCCTGGGAGTTGTCCGTGTCCACCGACCCCGCCCTCCGCGCGCCTCCGCCGCGGCCCGCGCCGGTCGCGTTGGATGCGCTGTGGGTCTCGGTGCTGGCGTGCGTGGCCGTGCTGGTGCCGTGGTGGCTCGGCCGGCGCTTCGGCGTCGACATCGCCGTGGGCCCGGACGCGCCGCTCTGGGCCGCGAGCGCGCTGGACCGGCTGCACGGCGTTGGGACCGCGGTTCCGCCCTTGTACGGCTTGCTCGCAGCCGGCGTCTCCAGCGTCGGCGTCCCGGCCGTGGAGGCTGCCCGCGGGTGGTCGGTCGCCGCTTCGGGCGGGGCTGCTGCCGTCGTCTACCTCGGCCTGCGCGGCGTGCGCGTGGGCGTGCCCGCCGCCGCGGCCGCCGGCATGCTCGTCGCGCTCCACGCCGATACGCAGCTCCACGCGCTGATGGTGCAGCCGGACGCGGTCGCCGCCGCGAGCCTGGGCCTGCTGGGCGCCGCGCTCGTCCTGCACGCGGACCGTCGCTCGGGCGCGTCGCTGGGGGCGGTCGTCGCCGCCGCGGCCGTCGTCGTGCTGGCGCGCGAGCACGGGCTCGTTTTGTGGCCGTTGATCGCGCTGTATCTTGTTGTCTGGCCGCCGGTGGTGCGCGGGGGGCGCGCCATGGCGCTGGTCGCGCTGTTTCTCGGGGTCGAGGTCGCCGCGGGCCTCGCCGGGGCCGGCTTCGCGCGCGGCCCCGTGGACTGGCCCTGGCTCGTCAAGTTCGACGCGCCCATCGAAGATCTCGGGAAGATCCAGGCCGGCGACGCGCCGAGCTTCGTCGCGGTCGGCCTGGACAGCGTGCCCGTCGGGGACCGCCGGTGGCTGAGCGACCTGGGCGACGCCTACACCAAGGCGATGGCGCTCCCGGTCGGCGAGCGCTGGGCCACCGTGCTGCGCCTGCAAGCCGCCCGGGCCGCCCACATCGCCGGGGACCTGCACCGCCTCGCGCTCTGGGCGCTGGTCGGCGCCGCGGGATTCGCCATCCACCGCCGCCGCCCTGCGTACTTCGCCGCCGTCGCGCTGCCGCTCGCCGCGATTCTCCCCACCATCGCGATCTGGTCGGCGCGCCGTCACGCCGCCGTGCTGGTGCCCGTGGCCGCCATCGGGGTCGGCTTTGGCGTTGAGGCCCTGCGGGGCCTGCTCGCCCGCCGCAGCCCGCGCGGCGCCGTCGTCGTCGCGTGGTCGCTCGTGCTCGCCGTCGCGCTGGCCGCGTGGTTCGGCGGGCACCGTGCGCGCACCATGGGCCTCGGCTGGCTCGCCCGCAAGGCCGAGGCGGGCCGCGCCTTCGCCGCCCTCGGGCGCGAGATCCGCGCGGTCGCCCCCCGCGACGCCTTCCTCGTCGGCGTGAACCACCCGGAGCTCATCCACTCCGGCGGCCTCGTTCATGTGTACGCCGAGCTCCCCTGGCTCCACGAGAGCAACGCCCGCGCCGCCCCCACGCCGGCCCACGGCTGGCGCAGCGTGTGGCTCCGCGACGCCGACGCCGCTCCGCCCGGCCCCGGCTGGGCGCTGCTGCACCGCTCGGAGGTGGCGGCGCTGTACCAGCTCGCGCCCGAGGTCACGGGCGAGGCCCGCCGCTGCCGGGCCGGCACCCCGGAGTGGCGCCCGCGCATGATGCCGCCCCACGCTGGTGATCCCGTGCCGGCCGCCGTGCCCGCGTTCGGCTGCGCGG
>JBEIVK010000313.1:0-5032 GCA_040373935.1 Alphaproteobacteria bacterium | reverse complement strand
CGGCGAGCGCGGCCAGCTCGGCCGCCGCGGTGGCGCCCCAGGCCAGCGCGGCGTCCACGTCCCCGCCGTGGCGCCGCGCGAGGCGCTTGAGCGCGTGCAGGCGCTCTTCTGCGGTGGCGATGCCCTCGGCGTCCATGTCTTGGGCATCGGCCCAGGCCGCGCAGTCCCGCCCTGCCTCGATGAGCTCGACCCGCGCGGCGTCGACCCGGGCGGCCAGCTCGGCCAGGCGGGGCTCGATGCGACCGGCGTCGGTGAGGTCTGCCACCACCCGGGCGAGGCGCGGGCCCAACGGGGAGTCCCCCGAGTACAGGGCGTCTGCTGCGCCTTGGGCGGCCCGCAGCAGGCGCTCGGCGTGGCGGGCGCGCGCGAGCCGAGCCTCCAGCGCGGGAAGCTCGCCCGGCCGGGGCTGCAGGCGCTCGATCTCTTGAAGTTGCCAGCGCAGCAGCGCCTCGCGCTCTTCGCGGCCGTGCAGGGCGGACTCGGCGGCGGCGCGCGCGGCGCGGGCGGCCTGGACGGCGGCCCAGGCCCGCGCCATCTCGTCGGTGCGCAGGCCCGCGAAGGCGTCGAGCCAGTGGAGATGGGTGCCCGGATCCACGAGGCTGTGGTGCTGGTGCTGAGAGCTGATGTCCACGAGGCCAGTGGCCAGCGCGACGAGCTGCTCGCCGGGCACCAGGCGGCCGTTGAGGAAGCTGCGGGTGCGGCCGCTGGGCAGCAGCTCGCGGCGCACGACGAGCTGCTCGCAGGGGCCGAGTCCGGCCTCGGCGAAGCGGGTGCGCAGCGCCGGATCGTCTCCCAGCTCGAAGAGGGCCTCGACGTCGGCGCGGTCTGCGCCGGTGCGGACCATGTCGCCGCGCCCTTTGCCGCCGAGCACGAGCTTGAGGGCGGCCACGAGGATGGACTTCCCGGCCCCCGTCTCTCCTGTGATGATGTTCAGCCCTGGGCCGGGCTCCCAGCGCAGGGTGTCGACGATGGCGAGGTTGCGGACGGTGAGCAGGGAGAGCATCCGGAGCCTCCAAGGCAAGAATGGGAGATGGATAGAACGGACATGAGGTCCATGGTGGACTTGTCAATAGCCCACCCACACCTGTGGATAACCACCCGGCGGCGTCCGTGAAGGTCACTTTCTGTCCTTGACAGATGCGATCGGGGGGCAAGACTGAATGGCAGCCGGGGGTTCCGTGTCGCTGGCCGACCGCCCGGCTCCGTCGCGGGCGCCCCGCGGGGAGACACGGCGCGCCCCTTGCCCGGCCCGCGCCCGGTGGTCGCGGGGCATCGCCAACGAGCGGGCGCGACCCTCCGCTGCGCGGGGCGGATTGGCGGGCGACGCTGCGCCAAGGCGGCCACGCTGGCCCTGGTGACGCCCGCCGTCGCGGTCACGGCCCCACCGGCATCTCCGCGGGCGCGCGGCGCTGCGCCAACGCCGGCGCCTTCCAAGGGGCGAAGCCGCGTCCCCCGATCCGGCGCCCGCCTCAGCCCAGCCCGGGCACCGGATGGCCGAGCGCCTCGCGCAGCTCGCGCACGGACTGCGTCGTGCCGACGTCCAGCGCGCGGACGATCTGCGCGTGCCCGATGCTCACCTCGGCGAGGCCCGGCAGCGCGGCCAGCGCGCGGAGGTTGTGGCGGTCCAGGTCGTGGCCGGCGTTGAGCGCGAGGCCGGCGGCGGCGGCGCGGGCGGCGAACGCGAAGCAGGCGGCGGTTGCGGCCGCGGCGCCCGGCGTGCCCCAGGCCCACGCGAAGGGGCCGGTGTAGAGCTCCACCCGGTCCGCCCCGAGCGCCCTTGCCGCCGCGAGCGCCGCATCGCCCGCCTCCACCTCCATGAACAGGCTCACGCGCACGCCCGCCGCGCGCAGGGCGGCGACCACGGGCGCGAGGCGCGCGGATTCTGCCGGCAAGTCCCAGCCGTGGTCGCTCGTGACCTCGCCCGGACGCACCGGGACCAACGTGCATTGTGCAGGGCGGAGGGCGCAGACCGGCCCGACGATGCGCGGATCTGCTGCGCACTCCACGTTCAGCTCGACGCCCGGATGGTGCGCCGCGAGGTGCGCGTGCAGCGGCGCCAGGTCGTCCAGGCGCACGTGCCGCTCGTCGAGGCGCGGGTGCACCGTGATGCCGTGCGCGCCGGCCGCGAGGCAGAGGTCCGCCGCGCGCAGGAGATCCGGCGTGTTCCGCCCCCGGGAGTTGCGCAGCAGGGCGTACTTGTTGATGTTGACCGAGAGCAGGGCGGGCATGGCGCCTCCGACGGCGCGCTAACCCGACTGGCCGCCGAGGGCGCCGAGCAGGGCTGCGCCGCCGACCGTGAGCGCGACCGCCGCGCCGTCTTCCAGCAGGGAGAGGACCGGGTTGGCCGCGCCCGCGCTGGTGGCCGTGGAGCCTGCCCGCACCGTGGCCTTGGCGACGTGGGCGCCGCCGGCCACCGCCCCGCCCGTCACGATCGCCGCCGCGGCGGCCACGACGGGCGGCGCGCCCTGCAGCGCCGCGAGGGCGACGAGCGCGCCCGTGGCCGGCTTGACCACGACGTGCAGCGCGTCCATCGCATGGTCGACCAGCGGGATCTTGTCGCTCGCGACCTCGAACAGCACCGCCGCCGTGAACGTGAGCACGCTGACCGGGTGCGCGAGCCAGGCGAGGGCGGCCGGGAGCTCCACCCACCCTTGCCAGCCGGCGACGGCGAGGGCGGCCGGCGCGAAGAACGCGCGCAGACCGGCCGACAGGCTGAGCAGCAGGCCGAGCGTGAGCGCGAGCAGGATGGACAGGTCGGGCATGGGCGCCTCCGCGGGTGGGACGCGCACCGCCGACCGGGTATTTCACCCCGCGAGGTCCCCGCCCATGTCCCTGCTCGCCAGCCTCTTCGGTGACTCCGCCAAGACCCGCCTCGTCCGAACGGAAGACGCGCTGCCCGGCCGCGCTGAGCCCCTGCCCCCGCCGGCCCTCCACCCCGTGCTCGGGACGCCGCCGCTGGGCGCCGCGCCGCCCGGCCACGCCGAGGTCTTTCTGGGCATGGGCTGCTTCTGGGGCGCCGAGCGCCGCCTGTACCAGCAGCCCGGCGTCTGGACGACGGCCGTCGGCTACCAGGGCGGCTTCACGCCCAACCCCACCTACCGCGAGGTCTGCACCGGCCTCACCGGCCATGTCGAGACGGTGCGCGTGGTGTTCGACCCGGCCCGCACCTCTCTCGATGCGCTGCTGCGCGTCTTCTGGGAGAGCCATGACCCGACCCAGGGCATGCGCCAGGGCAACGACATCGGCACCCAGTACCGTTCGTGCATCTACTGGTCGGACGCGGCGCACGAAGCGCAGATCCGCGCCTCAGCCGCCCGCTATGGCGCCGCCCTCGCCGCCGCCGGCCTCGCCGCGCTCACCACCGAGCTGCGCGCTGCCCCGCCGTTCTACGCCGCCGAGGAGTACCACCAGCAGTACCTTCACAAGAACCCGGACGGCTACTGCGGGCTGCGGGGCACCGGGATCGCCTGCCCGGTCGGGGTCGGCGTCGCCGCTCTGTGAACCCGTCGTGACGCGCCCGCGCGCGGGTGGCGCCCGGCGACCAGCCGGCTACCGGGGCCAAATGCACGATTCGTCATCCGGCCCGCTCGGCTCCCCGGTCGACCTGTCCGCGTTCCTTCGCTCCTTGGCGGCGGTCGTCGGCGGGGCCGTCGCCCCCGGCGCCCTGCCCACCCTGGCCGCCGGGGTGGCCGCCGCGCTGCGGGCCCAAGGCCTGCCGGTGGACCGAATCCAGCTCCCGCTCTCGTGCTTGTTTGGCTTCAAGCATCCGTTTCTCGCGGGCATGGTGCTCACCTGGACGGACGGTGGCGGCGACGAGGTGATGGTGCGCCGCCGTTCTCCGGACCAACGGGAGGCCGCCCTCACGCTGCTGGCGCAGAGCCCCTTCGCGCCCCTTCTGCGCGACGGTCAGGCCCGCGTCGAGCTGCAGCCCGGCGCCCCGGCCTGGGAGGCCTCGCCCGTGCTGCGCCGCCTCGGCGCCCAAGGCTTCACCGGCTACCTCGCCGTCGAAGCTCCCCTTCCAGACGGCGCCCGCCAGGTCGTCAGCCTCGCCACCCGCGCTGCCGGCGGCTTCCCACCCGGCACCGCCGCCCTGCTCGAGTCGCTGCTGCCCGGGCTCGCCCTCGCGCTGTTCGCCGTCTACCAGGCCCAGACCGCCCAGCAGGTGGCGGCGACCTACCTCGGCGCCCGCACCGGCGCGCGCGTGCTCGACGGCGACATGGGCCGCGGCACCGCCGACAGCATCGAGGCCGTCGTCGCCTTCTTCGACATTCGCGGCTTCACCCGGCTCAGCGCCGAGCTGGGCGCCGGGCCCGTGGTCGATCTCGTCAACACCGCCTTCGACGCCCTGGACCGCGTCGTGCAGCCGGCCGGCGGCGAGATCCTCAAGTTCATCGGGGACGCCGCGCTGGTCGTCTTTCCGCGCGAAGACGGCGCCGCAACCTGCGTCGACATCCTCGCCGTCCTCCTCAACGCGGTGGACGCCATCGCCACCGCCACCGCCGCCGCGGGCCACCCGCTCGCCGTCGGCGTCGGCGTCCACCTCGGCTCCGTCCTCTACGGCAACATCGGCAGCGAGGCCCGCCACGACTTCACCGTCATGGGCCCGGCGGTCAACCTCGCCTCCCGCTTGGAGAGCCTCTCCAAGCAGCTCGGCGCCACCGTCGTCGCCTCCGCCGACTTCGCCCACGCATGCGCCGCCCATTGCGACGGCCCCGCGGCGACGGCAGCCCGCCTCGGCGTCACCCTCACCCCCCACACCGCCGTCCCCGTCGCGGGCTTCTCCACCGCCATCGACGTCTGGGCCATCACGCGCCACGGCGCCACCCCCGGCTGACCGGCGTCCATTCGGACAGAGGGGCGCCCCGCCGGCCGTTCCGGCCGTCGGCGGCCCTCCGCCGCGGTCGGCGCGTTCGCGCCTCCGTGCCGGCGCGGCGCGCCGGCACCGGCGCCCTCCGGGCGCCGCGCTCTGTCCGTCCTTGCGCGCGGGTCGCCTCCTTTGGCGCCTGGCGTAAAGCGTGGTCGCGTGGATCTG
>JBEIVK010000037.1:0-13777 GCA_040373935.1 Alphaproteobacteria bacterium | reverse complement strand
TTCGCAGACCACTCGCCGCCGCCGCCGCCGCGCGTGGGCCCTGCCTTCGCCCGCGACCGCGGGGCCGGCCGCCCGACGAAGGCCGACCGCCGCGCCCTGGACCGCCTGCGCGGCGACGATGGCTTTGACGACGGCGACGGGGGCTCCCCGTCCGATGGAGGCTGGTGGTGGGACGACTGAATCCCCCGGTTCGCTGGGGCATCCTCGGAGTGGGGGTCGCGGGGCGCGCGCGCGGGCGGGCCATCGCTGCGGACCCGTCCTGTCGTCTGGTCGGCGGCGTCCGCGGCCGGCCCGAAGACATCGGCGCGCCCGCGTTCTCGTCCGTGGAGGCCCTGCTGGCCGAGGTCGACGCGGTGGCCGTCTGTGCCCCGGACGCCGCACACCCGGGCCTCGCCGGCGCGGCCCTCGCTGCCGGGAAGGCGGTGCTGGTCGAGTATCCCCTCGCGCCGCGCCCGCCGGAGGCCGCCGCGCTCATCGCCGCCGCGTCCGCGGCGGGGCTCCCCTTGCTCGTGGAGCACATCGAGCTGTTGACGCCCCAAGCCAGGTTCTTGCGCGGCCGGGCGGCCGGCCGCACCCTGCTGGGCGGCAGCCTGCGCGCCTCCGTTCCGGCCCGCGAGGCCGGTGTCGGGGTCGCCCAGGCCCATCTCGCGCGGCTGCACCGCCTCGTCGACGCCGTCGGCTTCCCCGCGCGGGTGGATGTCCTGGAGCGACAGCCGGGCCGGGTGGTCGCCCGTTTTCTCTATCCCGGGCGCAGCAGCCGGGTCCCCGCCGTCGGCGCGGTGGACGTCGAGCTCACGGTGGGAGACGGCGCGCGGCGCCGCACGGAGCTCGCGCTGGAACTGCACGACGGAACGGTGATGCTCCTCGACCAGACCGTTCTCGACAACGGGTCCCCCGTCTCGTTGGCGCCGTCCGAGGGCCTGTTCGCCCGCTGCCACGCCGCCGCCATGGCCTGCCTCACCGCCGACGTGCCGTTCTACGTCGGGCTGGACCGCGAGCTTGCGCTGCTGCGCCTCGCCGCCGCCCTCGACGGCGAAGAACCGGGTGGGACGGGCGCCGCGCCGGGATAAGCTCCCCGGACAACCCCCGAGGTGCGCCTTGCGCGTGCTGCTGATCAACCCCGCGATGAACATGCAGAAGCTGGGCCGGTTCGCCGGGCTTCTGGAGCCCATGCCGTGCATCGGGCTCGCCTACATCGCGAGCGCCTTGGAAGCGCACGGCTGCTTTGTCCGCGTGGTCGACATGTTCGCCGAGAAGCTCTCGGGGGACGACGTCGTGGATCGCACGGTGCGCTTCAAGCCGGACCTCGTGGGCATGACGGTCCTCACCCCGTCGGCCCCGGTGTGCAGCGCACTGGTCCAGCGCATCCGCGCCCGCCTCCCTGGGGTCAAGATCGTCTGGGGCGCTGTTCACGCCGACGTCTTCGCCCAGGAGATCGTCCGCGATGGCGACGCCGACTTCTGCGTCCACCACGACGGCGAGATCACGGTCTGCGAGCTGGCGGACGCCCTCTCCCGCGGCGAAAAAGACTTCTCCGCCATCGACGGCCTCACCTGGGCCACCACCGACGGCGAGGTCGTCACCAACAAGGAGCGCGTGCTCAACCGGGACTTGGACTCCCTGCCGTACCCGGCTTGGCACCTGTTCCCCATCCACAAGTACGGCCTGCTGCCCTTCGCCGACTTCGCGAAGCCCGTGCTCACGATGGCGGGCAGCCGGGGCTGCCCGTACCGCTGCGACTACTGCTCCCTCATCAACACGGGCGGCAAGGTCTACCGCAAGCGCGACCCGGTGAAGCTCGTCGACGAGTACGAGTACCTCGTGTCTCGCTTCGGCGTGAAGCAGATCGGCTTCGTGGACCCGATCTTCCCGCTCGTCAAAAAGGACCTCCAGCCCTTCTGCGAAGAGCTGGTCCGCCGTGGCCTCGACAAGGAGTGCCAGTGGCTCTCCGAGACCCGCGCGGACCGCCTGGACAAAGAGACCTGCGAGCTCATGTACTGGGGCGGGTGCCGCCGCGTGCTGATGGGGATTGAGTCCGGCAGTGACATGCTGCTCGGCAATGTCAACAAGAACATCACCACCAAGAAGGTCCGCGAGGGCGTCGCCAACGCCAAGGCCGCCGGCATCCAGACGGTCGGCCTCTTCATGATCGGCATGCCGGGCGAGACCCCGGAGATGACGAAGGAGACGGTGGAGTTCGCGGTGGACCTCGACGTGGACTTCGCGAAGTTCGCCATCACCGTGCCGTTCCCTGGGTCCAAGCTCTTCGAAGACCGCTGGCAGAAAGACCTCTTCCGCGATGACTGGGAGAACTACACCACCTTCAACCCGGATCCGGACCGCCTGATCTACCACCCGCCCGGCTACGACCCAGCGGAGCTCATCCGCATGCAGTCGTGGGCCTTGCGCCGCTTCTACATGCGGCCGCGGCAGATCAAGCGTCAGATGGTGGATCTCCGCACCCTCTCCCCCAAGATGCTGCTCTACGGGCTCTACGGCATGGCCGTCTGATCGCCGGGCTTGCCCTTGACAGGCGGCGCCGGCCGGGTGACGTTCGGCGTCCATCGGCCCATGCGGCACGGAGACGCGGTCTGTCTCCCCACCTGCCGGGCCCGAGTCGAGAGAGCACGCCATGTCCATGACCGCCGAGCGCAAGGCTGAGTTGATCGCGAAGTACGCCCGCACCGAGGGCGACACCGGCTCCACCGAAGTGCAGGTCGCCCTGCTCACGGAGCGCATCAACACCCTCACGCCCCACTTCCAGACCCACCACAAGGACCACCACTCCCGTCGGGGTCTGCTCAAGCTGGTCGGCCAGCGTCGCCGCCTGCTCAAGTACCTGAAGGACAACAGCCCCGAGCGCTACCAGGCGCTCATCGAGAGCCTCGGCCTGCGCCGCTGACTCTCCACCGCGGGCCGGGGTGAAATCCCCGGCCCGCCGCGCTTTTCTCCCGGCCGCGTGCGGCCGGGCCTGCTCTCCGCTCTTTGGCCCTGCTGTCTGGTCTGGTTCGCGCCCCCGTGCGGTGGCGAGTTCCGCAGGTCTGCGTGAAGGTCCCGGTCCGCCGGGTCTTTCCCGCGGGTCTACGGAGCGCGCCGCACAGCCCGGGTGCGGCGTGGGCGCCGGGCGGTGGGGTCTTCCGTTTCCACAACCGAAGTCACCCTCGCATCGAGATCTGCATGCTCAAGAAAGTCGTTCACTCCGTCACCGTCGACGTCGGCGGCCGCCCCCTCACCCTCGAGACCGGCTGGCTCGCCAAGCAGGCGAGCGGCGCCGTGGTCGTCAAGCAGGACGACAGCGCGGTGCTCGTCACGGCGGTCGGCAACGCCGACGCCGGCAACTTCGACTTCCTCCCGCTGACGGTGGACTACCAGGATCGCAAGGGCGCCTACGGCCGCATCCCCGGCGACTTCCTCAAGCGCGAGGGCCGCAGCGACGAGCGCGCCACCCTCGTCTCTCGCCTCATCGACCGCCCGCTGCGCCCGCAGTTCCCCAAGCACTTCCGCTGCGAGACGCAGGTCATCGCGACGGTGCTGTCCTACGACAGCGCGTCCGACACCGACGTGCTCTCCATCATCGGCGCGTCGGCGGCCTGCCACGTGAGCGATCTCCCCCTCGAGGGCGCCATCGCCGGCGTGCGCGTCTCCCGCGTGGACGGCACCTTCCTCGTCAACCCGTCCCGCGCCGAGATCGACCTCGCGGACCTCACCCTCGTCGTCGCCGGCACGGCCACCGCCATCTGCATGGTGGAGGGCGGGGCCAACGAGGTGGACGAGGTCACGATGATCGACGCGATGGACCTCGCCCACGCCGAGATCAAGAAGATCTGCGCCGCCATCGACGAGCTGCGCGCCAAGGGTGGCGTTCCCAAGCGCGCCGTCGCCCCGGCCGCCCAGGCCAACGGCGACGTCGTCTCCGCGGTCGCCGCGCACAGCGACGCCCTCGCCGCCGCGATGGCCGTGAAGGGCAAGCACGAGCGCCGTGACGCCATCTCCGCCGCCAAGGCGCAGATCGTCGCCGCCGTCGTCGCCGGCGCCGCCGAGGGCACCGCCGCCACGGTCCAGGCCGAGGCCAAGGTCGCCGTCGAGAAGCTCCTCGGCAAGATCATGCGCAAGAACGTCGTCGAGAAGGGCGTCCGCATCGACGGCCGCTCCACCGACGAGATCCGCGACATCCTCGTCGAGGTGGGCGTCGCCGCGCGCGCGCACGGCTCCTCGCTCTTCACCCGCGGCGAGACGCAGGGCTTCGTCACCGCCACCATCGGCATCGAAGAAGACGCCCAGCGCATCGACTACGCCGGCACCACCCAGCAGTTCCGCCGCTGGATGCTGCAGTACAACGTCCCGCCCTTCTGCACCGGCGAGGCCCGCCGCCTCGGCGCCCCCAAGCGCCGCGAGGTCGGTCACGGCGCCCTGGCGCACCGCGCGCTCGAGCCCGTGCTCCCCAAGCACGAGGAGTTCCCCTACGTCCTCCGCTGCGTGAGCGAGATCCTCGAGTCCAACGGCTCCTCCTCGATGGCCACGGTCTGCGGCAGCAGCCTGGCCCTCATGGACGCCGGCGTGCCGCTCAAGAAGCCGGTGGCCGGCATCGCGATGGGCCTCATCAAGGACGCCGACACCTACGTCGTGCTCTCCGACATCCTCGGCGACGAGGACCACCTCGGCGACATGGACTTCAAGGTCACGGGCACCCGCGACGGCATCACCGCCTTCCAGATGGACACCAAGATCTCCGGCGTCCCCCGCGAGGTCATGCTCCGCGCGCTCAACCAGGCGCGCGAGGGCCGCGTGCACATCCTCGACGAGATGGGCAAGGTCATCGACGCCCCCCGCAAGGAGCTCTCGCGCTGGGCGCCGCGCATCACGTCCATCCAGGTCAACCCGGACAAGATCCGCGACATCATCGGCCCCGGCGGCAAGATGATCCGCTCCATCCAGGACCGCACGGGCACCCGCGTCAAGGTGGACGACAGCGGCCGCGTCGAGGTCGCCAGCACGGACCAGGGCGCCGCCGACAAGGCCATCAACATCATCCGCGAGCTCACCCAGGAGGCCGAGATCGGCAAGCTCTACCTCGGCGTCGTCAAGCGCACGGTGGACTTCGGCGCCTTCGTGGAGATCTTCCCCGGCACCGAGGGGCTCATCCACATCAGCCACCTGGCCGAGGGCCGCGTCACCAAGACGACGGACGTCGTGTCCGAGGGCGATGAGGTGCTCGTGCGCGTCATCGACATCGACAAGATGGGCAAGATCCGCCTGTCCCGCAAGGAAGCCCTCACCGGCGCCACCGGGGACTCGTTCTGAGCCACGCGGGGGCGCCGGACGCTGCGGCCCGCGCGGTCGAGGCGTCGGCGCACCCGGAGCCCGCGCCTGCGCCCCCGGTGGTGCAGGTGCGGGTGCTCCCCCACGCCGAAGGGTTGGAGCTCCCGTCCTACGCGACGGCCGGCGCGGCGGGCATGGACCTCCGCGCCGCCTTGCCGGAGGCGCTGGTGTTGATGCCCGGGCAGCGGGCCCTCGTCCCGACGGGCCTGGAGCTCGCGCTGCCCCCCGGCCACGAGGGCCAAGTGCGCCCGCGCTCCGGGCTCGCGCTCAAGCACGGGCTCACGGTGCTCAACAGCCCGGGCACCATCGACGCCGACTACCGCGGCGAGGTCGGGGTCATCCTCGTCAATCTCGGGCAGGCCCCGGTGGAGCTGACGCCGGGCATGCGCATCGCGCAGCTCGTGGTGGCGCCGGTGGTGCAGGCCCAAGTGCAGCGCGTCGAGGTGCTCGACGGCACGGCGCGGGGCGGCGGCGGCTTCGGCAGCACCGGCGCGGGCTGAGCGCCGGCGCCCCCGGCGGTGCAGGAAGGGGGCGTTGCGGGGGAAACCTTGGTTTCCCCTGCCCCATGAAGAAAAGCCCAGCGGCCGGGGCCGGCCGCGTGGTCAGCGGTCGTACCACTTCGGGGTGACGAGCTGCTGGTAGTGCGAGACGTCGAGCGGGTTCACCTTTTGCTTGACGGCCTCGATGGCCATCTGCGCGCTGACCTTGGCGAACCAGATGTACATGTCGCGCTTGTAGTCCACCTTGTTGAACAGGCCGCGCAACATCCAGCGGTTGTTGACGAGGGCTTTGTTCATGCGGTGGAGCGAGGCGGCGATCTCGTCTCGGGACATGTACTTGCTGTCGAGGACGGGCGTGAGCCAGTCGAAGTCGTCGAAGTCGTCCTCGGTGATCCAGCCCTCGCGGATGGCCTCGTCGAAGATGGGGGTGCCCGGCACCGGGGTGATGGGGTGGAAGGCCGGGAAGTCGACGTCGATGAGCTTGGCGAGGGCCAGCTGGCGGTCCAGCGACGCGGGGGACTCGTCCTTGACGCCGACGATGAAGGTCGCCTGCAGGAAGACCTCCGGGTACTTCGTCTTGAAGATCTCCAGGGCCTCCCGCGCGATGCCGCCGGCGTAGAAGCGCTTGTCGAGGAGGGTGAGGTCGTCGCCGTCGGCGCGCTCCACGCCGATGAGGATGTGCGAGAGCCCGGCGCGCACCAGCTTTTCGAGGATGCCGCGCTTCTCGTCGCGCACGATGCAGTCCGCCCGCATGAACGCGAACCACTTGGTCTTCATGCCGGATTGGAGCATGCGCTCCGCGAACTGCTCGTTGAAGTCCGGGTCGATGTTCCAGCTCTCGTCCACCCAGACGTAGGAGCGCTTGCCGTACTTCCAGTAGAGAAGCTCGATCTCCTCGAACACCCGGCCCACCGACTTGCTGCGCCAGCGCGGGCGCAGCTTGGTGTTGCCGGCGGCGTCCACGTGCGGTCGGCCATCGTCGTCCACCACGCGCAGAAGCTGCACTTGGAGACGCAGCCGCGGCTGTGGTGGATGGTGGTGCCGCCCGGCGAGAAGAGGTAGCGGCTCTTCCCGTACAGCTCCATCGGCATCATGTCGTAGGCGGGCAGCGGGAGGGCGTCGAGGTCGTGGACGAGGGCGCGCGCCGGGTTGCGCACCATCTTTTCGCCGTCCCAGAAGACCAGGCCGTCGATGCCGTGCAGGCTCGGCTGCGCCTTGCCCAGCTCCTTGACCAGCTCGACGAAGGTGACCTCCCCTTCGCCCACGACGATGGCGTCGATGGGCGTGCCCGCCTTGGCGTAGCGGTGCGCGAGGTTGCTGAAGTGCCCGCCGCCGGCGACCGTGAAGGCCCGCGGCGCGACCTCCTTGCACATCTTGAAGAAGCGCAGCGCCTCGCTCGCGTAGAGGGCGTGGTTTTCGCCCGAGCCGATGACGTCCGGGTCGATGCGCTTGATCTCGTCGGCCAGGGAGCGCCAGCCCAGGTGCAGCGGCATGCAGTCGAGGACGTGCACCTCCACGCCGTCCACCGCGCGCAGGGCGCCGGCGAGGGCCGGCAGCGCCTGCTGGAGGAGGAAGTTGTCTCCCTCGCTCGTGTAGGGCCAGTACTTCCGCGGCGGCTGAACGATGAGGACGCGCATGCGCACCCCTTAGCCAGCGAGGGGCCGTGCGCCAGCCTCAGCCGGCGGCACGGGCCTGAAAAGCCGCGATCGCACGGCCGAGCAGCCCGGCCGCCCGTTGCAGCGACGCCTCCCCCAGCACCGCCGCGAGGCGAAGCTCGTCCCGGCCGCGGGAGGGATCGGCGTAGAAGCCCGGGCCCGGCGCGACCATCACGCTCTCGCCCTCGTGCGCGAACTCGGCGGCGAGGAAGCGCGCGAAGGCCTCGGCGTCGAGGCCGGGCACCCGCAGCATCAAGTAGAAGGCGCCGGCCGGCTTGTGGGCCTGCACGCCCGGGATGGCCGAGACCGCCGCATAGAGGGCGTCCACCCGGCCCTTCCACAGCGCGCGCTGCTCGGCGTAGTAGGACTCCGGCAGCGCGAGGGCCGCCTCGCCGATGGCCTGCGCGAGCGGCTGCGGGCCGAGCCGCGCCTGGCCCAGACGCTCGACCCGCTCCATCAGCGCCTCGTTGCGCGACACGAAGAAGCCGAGGCGCACGCCGCAGGCCGACCACGCCTTGGACAAGGAGTCCGCCACGATGGCGCGCCCCGCGATCTCCGGGATCTCCAGGAGGGACGTCGGCTCCTCGCCGAACCAGATGCGCCGGTAGACCTCGTCGCCGATGAGGAAGACATCGTGCCGGGCGGCCCAGCGGCCGAGCCGCTCCAGCTCGGCGCGCGGGTACACGGCGCCCGTGGGGTTGCCGGGGTTGGCGAACACCAGCGCGCGGGTGCGCGGCGTGACGTGCGCGTCCAGCACGGCGTCTGACGGCAGGGCGAAGCCGTCGGCGATGGACGTCGGCACCGGGCGGATGCGCGCGCCCACCACCGACGCGAAGCCGTTGTAGTTGGTGTAGTAGGGCTCGGGCGCGAGGATCTCGTCGCCCGGGTCTGCCACGGCCGAGAAGGCGAACAGCAGCGCCTCGCTGCCGCCCGTCGTCAGCGCGACATGCCGCGGCTCCAGCCCCGGCGACCACCGGCCAAAGTACGTCGCCGCCGCCGCCCGCGCGGCCGGCGTGCCCGACGACGGCCCGTAGGCCAGCACCGGCGCCGTGAAGCGCGCGATCGCCTCGCGCAGCGGCGCCGGCGTCTCGATGTCCGGCTGCCCGATGTTCAGCCGGTAGAACCGCACGCCCGTGCGCGCCGCCGCGACGGCGTCGAGCTTGCGGATCGCGCTCTCCTGAAGCCCCATCACCCGGTCGGCCAGTCGCGGCATCGCACCCTCCTGCGGCCCGGGCCCTATCGCGCCGCCGCCGCTGCGGCCCTCCCCGATGGACAGCGCCCCTGCCGACGCGTACGATACCGGCCTGCCCCTGGAGCCGCGATGCGCATCCCGTCCCTCGTCCTGCTCGCTGGCCTCGTCGCCTGCGCCGGCACCTCCGCCAAGCCCGACGACACCGAGCCCAGCCCCACCGACGACACCGCCGGCCCCGGCCCCGACACCGGCGACACCGGCGACACCGGCGACCCTCCCGGCCCCGACACCATCTGCGCCGATCTCGGCCTCCCCGTCCGCGCCTTCGACCCGGCCCCGCCCGCCGCGTTCCAGCGCCACCAGCCGGCCGGCGACTTCAGCGTCCCGCTGCGCGACGGCACGACCTTCACCCTCTCCGAGCGGTGGACGGGCTGCGAGTCGTACCTGTTCCTGCCCCACTGGTGGCCCGTGTCCGAGCTGGACTCGGCGACCTACTGGTCCACCGGCGTGGACGAGCTGATCGAAAAGTCCCCGCGCAACGTCCATTACTTCTTCACCGTCGCCGGCAACCGCGACGGCGACGCCGAGGAGTATGGCGCCCAGATGGACACCTGGATCGGCGAGGCCCTCGCCTCCCTCGACGACGACGAGCGCGCCCACTGGGAGGCCCGCCTGCACGTCGTCCAGGGCCCGTCCTCCGACGCCGGCACCCCCATCAAGGAGATGTTCGCCGGCCCCATCGGCCAGTTCGGCTGGGCGGTGGACCGCGGGCAGAAGATCCGCACCCTCGGCTATTTCCCGTCCGTCGACGCCTTCGATCCGGCGCTCAACAACGGCGGCTACTGGCCCTGGGAGATGGAGATCTACATGGCCGCCAAGGAGGCCGAGTACTTCAACTGGGAGGCCGCCCGCCAGGAGGTGCTCGACGCCGAAGACGCCTCCGGCGAGGTCCTCGTCGTCCCGGTCTTCGGCGGCGACGTCGTGAGCCAGTACGTCGACGGCACCCTCACCCTCCCGGACGCCGCCACCCTCGCCCAGTACGACACGCTGCACATCGACGTGCGCATGGAGTGCCCGGACAAGGACACCTACGAGATCAACAACTGCGGCCCGTGGGACTACCTCGCCTACTTCTGGCTGGACGACCCATCCTCCGACGGCTGGCTGGAGATGGCGCGCTTCATCACCACCTACCACCGCGAGTCTCGCTGGGTCGTCGACGCCTCGCACGCCCTCGCGTGGCTCCAGGCCGGCGGCGACTTCCCCGTCCGCTACGAGTGGGCGCCCTCCTGGAACGTCCAGCCCACCGGCGTCACCGTCTCGCTGCGCCTCAGCAACCGCGGCAAGGGCAGCCGGCCCGTCCAGGCCATCCCGCTCTTCCAGGGCGGCGCCTTCGGCAGCACCTACAACGTCCGCGAGCCCCTCGCGGTGGAGATCCCGGCCTCCGCCCGCAAGGTCGAGCTGGTCGCCATCACCACCGGCCACGGCATGGGCACCAACAACTGCGCCGAGTTCTGCGACCAGCGGCACTTCTTCACGGTCGCTGGCGTCGAGCACGAGCAGGCCCTCCTCGACCCGGGCGACGACGACGCCTGCGCGGAGGCCGTCGGCACCTTGGGCGTCGTGCCCAACCAGGCCGGCACCTGGTGGTTCGGCCGCGGCGGCTGGTGCCCCGGCCTGGAGGTCACGCCCTTCGTCGTCGACGTCACGGCCGACGCCGCCCCCGGCACCACCATCTCCGCGAGCTACCGCGCCACCCAGGGCACCCGCGAGCCGGCCGACGGCAGCGGCGACATCGTCCTCCGCTCCTGGCTCATCATCAGCGAGTGAGGCGGCCGCCCGCCCCGCGGCGCCATCAAGGGATGGGGGCAGGGGAAACCCAGGTTTCCCCCGCAACGCCCCCTTCCTGCCGCCCCGCTGGCCCGTCGCTCCGGGCGCGGCCCCCGCTCAGCGGAGGGTGAGGTCGTCCACGCGCAAGGTGTGCTCGCCGCGGAAGACATCGTGCGCGGCCGTGAGGTCCCGCAGCTCCAGGCGGGTGATTGGGCTCGTCAGCGCGCGGGCGGCGGCCGGCGCCTCGGCGGGCAGGAAGTCGCCGCGCCGCAGGTCCACGCGCGCCCAGGTGTTCGGCGGGAGGCTCACCAGCGGAGCCGTCCACCAGCGGCCGTCGGCGTCCAGCGCCCGCACCCGCACATGCGCCGGCCCGCCGACCGTGCCCAGCGCCAAGCCCAGCCGCTCCACCGCCTGCGCCGCGCCGTCCAGGCGCACCAGCAGCACGCCGTCGGCCCCCTCGCGCACCTCGCGGGCCCACGCGAGCACCTGCCCGTGCCCGGGCGCGACCTGCGTGGAGAGATCGTCCGGGTCCCCGTCGTCGGCGGCGCGCACGAAGGGCTGCGCGTCGCCGGCGTCGAAGCCCGTCCCCAGCGGCAGCCCCCGCACCGCCCGCTGCCCCAGCCGCAGCGCCTCGTGGAAGGCCCGCGCCCGCGCCCGCACGCGCGCGTCCCCTGCCGCCGCGCGCAGCGCCTCCACCGCCTCGTCCGGCCGGCCTTGCTCGGCGCGGGCGCGCCCGAGCCAGTAGAGCACCTCGGGCCGCAGCGGGTCGTCCGCGGGGAGCTGCGCCAGCAGTGTCTCGTAGGCGGCGGCCGCGCCGTCGGCGTCGTTGTCGGCGCTCTGCAGCAGCCGCGCGTTGAACAGCGCCGACCAGTCCTCGGGGCCATCTGCCCGCGCCACCCCGCGCCCGGCCGCCGCCGCCAGGCCCAACCCGAGGGCGAGCCCGGCCGCGTGCCGCGCCCTCAATCGCCCGCCCGCGCGATGAACTGGTAGCCCACGCCGTGCAGCGTCTCGATGAAGCGCGGCTTGCCGGCGTCGTCGGCGAGCTTCTTGCGGACCGTGAGGACGTGCGTGTCCACCGTGCGCGTGGCGATGCCGGCCTTGTAGCCCCAGACCTTCCGCAGCAGCTCCTCGCGCGTGAGGATGCGCCCGCGGTTCTCGATGAAGAACTGCAAGAGATCGCGCTCCCGCTTGGACAGCGTCTCCTCCCGCGGGCCCGGGTGCTCGATGACGTAGCGGTCCAGATGCACGGTGATCTCGCCGAAGCGGAAGATGCGCCGCGCGCCGCCCACCCGCCGCAAGCACACCTCGACCCGCGCCTTGAGCTCCGGGAGGCTGAACGGCTTGGTGACGTAGTCGTCGGCGCCCATCTCGAAGCCCACGAGCTTGTCCCGCTCGTCGCTGCGGGCGGTCAAGAAGATGACCGGCCGCTCGTAGCCGCTCGCCCGCAGCGCCCGGCACACCTCGAAGCCGCCCGGGCCGTCCGGGCCCTCGGGCCCCTCGTGCAGCATGACGTCCAGCACGGCCACATCGGGCGGATGGCGCCGCGCGAGGTCCAGCGCGTCGGCGGCGGTGCGCGCGCCGTGCACCTCGTAGCCCTCCTTGGTGAAGAACTTGAGGAGGCCGTCCAACACCACACGTTCGTCTTCGAGGAAGAGCAGGCGGGCCATGATTCAGGCTCTCGGGGAGCGGGGATGTGCGGGGCGCCGGGAGGGGCCCGGCGCGGGGAACGGGAAGCGGAGGATGAAGGTGCTACCGTGTCCGGGGCGAGATTGCACGAGGACGTCCCCGCCGTGCGCCCGCATGATGTACCGCGTGATCGTGAGCCCGATGCCCGTGCCTTTGCGCTGGCGCGCCTGGGCGTCCCGGGATCGGTAGAAGGGCTCGAACACGCTCTGCAGGTCGTGCGCCGCGATGCCGATGCCCTTGTCGGACACCGTGACCTCCACCGCCCCCTCGACCCGCCGGCCGCGCACGCCGATCCACCCGCCGGCGGGGCTGTACTTGGCGGCGTTGCTCACGAGGTTGAGGACGCACTGGGCCACGGCGTCCGGGTCGTGGGCGACGGGGGGCAGGTCTTCGGGCAGGTCGACGTCCAGCTCCTTGCCCTCCAGCTCCCGCGCCGAGGAGATGCTGTCCAGCGCCCGGTAGACCGAATCCACGAGGTCCCCCTCTCGCAGCGCGTACTGCTTGGCGCCGTGCTCGATGGCCGCGAAGTCCAGCACGTTGTCCACGAGCCGCGACAGCCGCTCCGATTCCCGCACGATGGCGGTGTAGGCCTCTTCGCGCTCGGCCTCCGTCTCGGCCAGCCCGAACATCAGGCTCTCGCCCGTGACGCGGATCTGCGTGATGGGCGAGCGCAGCTCGTGGCTGACATTGGCGGCGAAGTCGGTCTGCATGCGGGCGAAGTCCAGCTCCCGCCGCACGAGCCGCACCGAGAACACGCCGCCCACCCCGACGAGCAGCAAGGCCAGCCCGACCACCACGGCGCGCTGCGCGCGCTTGCTTTTCCGGGCGCGCTCCAGGGCGGTGGCGTCCCGCGGCACGGCCGCCACCGACCAGCCCGGCAGCCACGGCGCGAGGCGCTTGACCGCCAGCGCGTCTTCTGGCTCCTGGACCCCGGGCTCCAGCAGGTAGATGCTCACCAGCGCGTCGGGCAAGGTGGCGCCGCGGGTGTCCGCCTTCAGCTCTTCGGCCAGCGAGCCCAGGTCCAGCGCGAAGGCGTAGAAGTCTCCGGCCCACCAGGTCGTCGCCCAGAGGGCCTCGGTGCCCATGCGCCAGCGCACGGTGCCCGGGCCCATGCGCAGCGCCTCCACCGCGCCCAGCACCTGCTGGCGCTCCGCGGCGAGCCGCCCCGTCCAGAACAGCATCGCCGACCGCTCGGCGGCCCGGCCGCGCGTCGCCGCCGCGTACTCCCCCTCGCCCGCCGACTCCAGCAAGGCGAGCGCCCGCCGCAGCACCGCGGCGTCCCCGCCCTCGCCCACCGCCCACCGGGCGGCCATCAGCTCCTCCACGAGGTCCCGCAAGGCCGCGCGCCCCGCCGGCGGGTCTGTGCGGAGGAGGATCTCCCCGCGCTCCAGGTGCACCAGCGCCGAAACCGGCATGCCCCAGGCGTCGCGCAAGCCGGCCGGGGTCTCCCGCAGCGCGTCCAGCGCGGCCAGCGCCTCGCGGTCCTGGCCGGCGCGGGCCAGCACCCGGGCGTGGTCGTAGCGGGACCGGGCGTCGAGCGCGCTGCGCGAGGCCCCGCGGGCCGCCGCGAGGAAGAGCCGCGCCACCGCCTCGGC
>JBEIVK010000015.1:0-17084 GCA_040373935.1 Alphaproteobacteria bacterium | reverse complement strand
CGGGCACCCCGCGCAAGGGGGCGGCGGCGCCGGCAGCGCCCACCGAGCCCGCCGCGGCGGACGCGGTGCGAGCCCCGGGCTCGAGAAGCCGCGACACCGCGTCGCGAGAGACGCGCCGCGCGACGGCCTGCACGAGCGAGCCGCGCTCCTGACCGCGGAGCTGGACCTGCAGGGCGTCGAGCGTGGAGGGGAGGTCGGCGTCGACGATGCGCCCACGCGCTTGGTCTGCGGAGGTGACGACGTGATCGAGGAGGTCCGAGATGTGCGCGAGGCGGGCCGTGGCCGCGCCGACCCGCGCCCGGGAGGCAGCGACGGTGGTGAGCGCGGCGCGGAGGGTGGGCAGCGCCGCGCGGGCGAGGGCCGCAGAGTCGACCTGCGGGCCGGGGAGATCTGCGACGTCCACTTGGGCGGAGATGTCGGCGGCGGCCTGGGCGGAGGTGGACTTCCCGAGGACCAACCCCTCGAGCGTGCCCGTGAAACGGACGGTCGCGGCGCCGGGCGCAATGTCGGCCTCGTCGACCCGGCCATCGCTGTGAACGGCCCGGACCCGCAGCGTGGCCGCCGTGCCGGTGTCCGACGCGCCCGACGTGAGCCCGAGGGCGCTCAGCAGCGCGGCGGTGGAGCTGCGGGAGACGGCGACGGTGGACGACAGTCCCGTGGTCGCGGAGCGCAACACCACGGCCCCGGTGCCGTCGCGAGACACGGTGCCAGCCGTTCCGAGCACGGACTGCACGGCCGAGAGGAGGGCGTCGGCCGTCAGGCCGTCGCGACCGGTGTCGCTGGACCCCGGGGTGAGCCCGAGCGCGCTGGCGAGCGCGGCCGTGGAGCCCGCGCCGATCTCCACGGAGCCGCCCGCGCCTGCGGTGGCGGTCTCCAGGAGAAGCGCGCCCGCGGCCGTCTGCGTGAGCGTGCCGCGCGCCCCCAGCGCCGCCTGGGCCCGGGCCAGGAAGTCAGCGAGCGAGTCGCCCGCGCTGCCGGCGGCGGTCTGGCCGGCGGTCAAGCCGAGCGCGGACAGCACGCCGGCGTCGGTGTCACCGCTGACCTCGATGCGCGCATCGGCGGTCGCGAGAGTGCTCTCGATGCGCAAGGCCCCCGCTGTCCGTGGACACCGTCGCCGCCGACCCCAGCGCGGTGCCGAGCCGGGAGACCAGCGTCGCCGCGGTGTCGCCGTCGGCGCCGGTGTCGCTCTGCCCGACGGAGAAGCCCAGGGCCGCGGCCAGCGCGAGCGTCGAGGCCGACACGATGCGGACCGAGGACGACGCGCCGGAGCTGGCGCTGGTGATGCCGAGCGCGCCCCCCACGCGATCCACCGTGGCCGCCGCGCCGACGGCCGCCTGGAGGCGTGCGGTCACCGTGGCCGCGTCGTCGCCGTCGGTGCCTGTGGCGGAAGCGCCAGAGCCGAGTCCCGCGGCCGCAAGGCCCGCGGCCGTGCTCCCGGCGTCGACGGAGATCTCCGCGCTGGCGCCCGTCGAGACCGAGGTCGCCCGCAACACGCCCCCCACCGACGTGAACGTGGCGAGCCCGGAGAAGGTGCTGTTGAGCCGCGCGAGCAGCGTGGAGACGGTGTCCCCGTCCGACCCGGTGTCGGATTGGCCGGAGCTGAGACCGAGCGCCGCCAGAACCGACGCGTCTGTCCGCCCTCCGACCGCGACCGAGGCACCCGCGCCGACCGTCGGCGAGACGAGGGAGAACACGCCGCCAGCGCCGCTGGAGACCGCGCTCCCCGCCGCGGTGTTGACCCGGGAGACCACGCCCGCGAGGATGTCCCCGTCCGTTCCGGCCGCCGTCGCGCCGCTGGACAGCGCCAGGGCGTCCAGCAGGGCCGTGGTGGAGCCCGCGCCCACCCGGACGGAGCTGGTGGAGCCACGGGACGCGCTCTGCACGACCAAAACTCCGGCGTCCAGGGTGACCGACCCGGCGGCGCCCATCAGGCCGGACATCGTCGACGCGACCGTGGCCGCCGTGGCGCCATTGGTGCCGGAGGCGGACTGCCCGGAGGTGAGACCGAGGGACGTGAGCACAGCCGCCGTGCTTGCGGCACCCACCGCCACGCTCGACGACGCTCCCTGCGACGCGCTCGTGACGACGAGGACACCGCCGTCCAGGCTCGCGGTCCCTGTCGCGCCGAGGGCCGTGTTGACCGCCGACACGATGTTGGCCGGGGTGCTGCCATCGCTCCCGACGGCGGACTGGCCGGGGCTGAACCCCAGCTCGCCGATCGGAAAACCACTGACGCCGGTGATCGTGACAGAGGACGACGCGCCGACGGTCGCCGAGCGCACCGTGAGGACGCGGGTGGTCGTGTCGTAGGTGGCGCTCCCGGACGCCCCGAGGGCGGCGGAGATCTTGGTTGCGATGTCGGTGCCGTTGTCGTTGCGCGCAAGGCTCACGGACCGCGCCACGCCGTTGACAGACAGGGAGAGTGTGCCCGCGGCGCTCAGCTTGGCGTTGTTGGGGAGGGCCGTGGACGAGACGGCCGCAGCGCGCGCACCCAGCACGGTGATGTCGGTGCGCACTCCGTCAACCAGCAGGGACAGCGTCCCGTCGGAGGCGACGGGGGACGACACGGGCGCGGCCCCGCGCAAGGAGGCGGCGGTCGCCCCGGCGAAGGACCCCGAGTAGGACACGCCATCGACCTCCAGCGCCAGAGTGCCGCCCGTGGGGAGCATGGACGGGGCCGCCGCGCCCGCGCGCAGGGTGGCGGCGGTGGCCGCCGCGACGGTGACGTCGATGTCCACCCCGTCGACCACCAGGTGAAGCGCACCCGACGCCGCCAAGGGCAGGCTGGCAGGGGCGCCGCCGGAGAGCGAGGCGCCGCGGGCCGCCGCCAAGGAGAGGGAGCGGGTCACGCCGTCGACCCGCAGGGCGAGCGTGCCGTCCGCCGCCGGGGCCTGCATGGGCGCGGCGCCGTCCAGGACCGCGGCGGCCGGGCCCTGAAAAGACGCGGTGTAGGACGTGCCGTCGACTTCGACGACGAGGTCACTGCCGCGGGCGAGGGGCGCCGCGACCGCGCTGCCGGCCCGCACGGAGGCCGCCTCGGGGGCCGCCAACGAGAGCGTGCGGCGGACGCCGTCGACCAGAAGCACCAGGGTGCCGGACGCCGTGAGCGGCAGGGCGATCGGGGACGCACCCGTGAGAACGGCCGGCCCGCCCGCATTCGCGCTGACCCGGCTGGTGACGCCGTCCACGACCAGATCCAGGTCGCCGGACACGGAGAGCGCGCTGCCGAGCCCGCCCGAACCCTCGATCGCCGCGGTGCGCGGGCCCTCGTAGGCGTAAAGGTACGAGCGCCCATCCACCTGGAGCGCCAAGCTGCCCGAGGGCGCGACGACGCCGCCACCGACCGCCGACCCGACGAGCTCGGCCGACGAGGCCGCGACCCCGGTGGCGTCGATCGTGACCGTGCCAACGGGGACGCCGGCCCCCACCAGCGACGCCGACACGATGCCGCGGGACCCGCCGGCCAAGGACACGGAGCCGCCACCCAAACCCAACGCGGCGGTGCGCAGGCGGGGCAGCGCCAGGGCGAAGGCGCTCCGGGCGTCCCCGTCGACCGTGACGCGCATCGCCGCGCCGCTGTCCTCGGAGAAGCGGCCATCGAGCAAGGACTGGCCGGCGAAGGTGGCCAAGGTCGCGATGGCGTCGATCTCGGTGCGCGCCGCCTCAAAGGCGAGCCGGAGCCCCTCGCGGTCCGCCGCGGCGAGGGTGTCGCTGCTGGCCGCCACGGCCAGAGACACCATCGACTGGAGCTGGTCGATGACCCCCGCGTGCGCGTCATCGACCACGGTGAGGAGCGACACCGCGTCGGCCGCGTTGCGACGCGCCGCGACGGCACCGCGCGAAGTCGCTTCGAGGGACACCGCCCGCGCGACCCCCGCGGCGTCGTCCGCGGCGCGTTCGACCCGAAGCCCCGTCGAAAGCCGCCGCAGAAGCGTTGACACGCTCTCTGACCCGGAGGCCGGGCGGATGGGGTTCAGGGTCGCAGGTCGAATCTTCACGAGGCGATCCTAAGGCTTGGCTGCATCCTTCGGACGCCGTTTCGTATCCCTTCAGCAAACAAGCAAGACTAAGCAATAGAACTTACACCAACGCATGCGCCCTCCCCGGAAGAAGGTGCGTACAACCACGCCCTGCCCGCGATAGCTCTGGAGAATGTGCGCACAGTTCGATCTCCGCCTCTCCGCAGCTGAGTTGCTTGCCCTGCTCGGACTTTTCGTGGACAGCCCCGCGCTGGGGCCGCCCGGTCGTCGCTTCCCCGGCCAACGCATCCCGTTGCTGCGCGCTCCCGGCCATCCCGCCCGCGCCGTCGAGGCCCTCTGGGGAATCGCCGCCCGACCGCCCGGCCCAGACGGGCGCCCCGCCGCTCCGGCCCACAACGCGCGGGCCGAGACCGTGACGAGCCGCCCGGCCTTTCGGGCTGCCTGGTGCGCCCCGCCGGCCGACGTCACCTGCGGGCGCGGCGTCGTGCCGGCGAGCGCCATTGTCGAGTGGGACCCACGCGGCGCCGCGTCGGTCCCCGTGCGCCTCTCCCTCCCGGACGACGCGCCGCTGCTGCTCGCCGCGGTGTGGGTGGACGGCGGCGGTGGACCCGCGGCGGCGATCCTCACCCGCGCCGCCGGGCCGGTCATCAGCGCCTTCCATGACCGGGAGCCCGTCGTGCTGGAGGCGACGGACCTCGAGGGGTGGTGGGCAGGAGGAGCGGCAGCGGACGCCCTGCGCGGGGGCGCCCGGTCGCCGGACTGGGTCGCGGCGCGGGGGGCAGCGCCCCGCCAACAGTCCCTCTTCGGGCCCCGCGGCTGACGGCGGCGCGCCGCGCGGGGGAAGGGCACGCCGAGCCGAGCGCCCCCTCGCCCACAGCGCCCGTCTCCCCGAAAGAATGGGGAGCGGTCTGCGGCCCGGCTCGACACCGCGCCCCGCGCCGGGCAGGATCCGGGACATGAACCCGCGCACCGTGACGGCCCAAGGGCTCGTCACCCAAACCATCGACGGCGAGCGCCGTGTCTCCTTGCACAAGGAGGTCGTCCGCTTTGACGCCGGGCAGCCGGTGGTCGCCGTGCGCAAGCACCGGCCAGCCGGCCCAACGCTGCCACCGGTGGTCCTGGTCCACGGCTTCGCCCAAAACCGCTACACCTGGCACGTCTCGCAGCGGTCGTGGTCGGCGGCGCTCGCGGCCGAGGGCTGGGACGTCTGGAACGTCGAGCTGCGCGGGCACGGTCGCAGCCGCGACGCCGCCGGCGAGCGGGCGCGCGGCGCCGAGCGCTTCGAGGACTACGTCGAGGACCTCCACACCGTCCTGGCGGGGATCGGCGCGCCCGCCTTCCTCATCGGGCACAGCCTGGGCGGCGCGGTCAGCTACGCGGCGTCGGCGCAGCTGGCCGCGGGCGACGGGGCAGCCCCGGCGGTGCGCGGGGTCGTGGGGCTCGGCGCGGTCTACGGCTTCGGCGTCGGAAACGCCACTCTTCGCGCGCTCGGCGCCCTCACCAACAGCCTGACGGATCGCCCGTGGCTGCCCTCGGTGCAGGTCAAGGGCCGGTGGTCCGGCCAGCTCCTCGGCCGCCTCTACGGCCTCACCGATGTCGCCGGGTACGCCCTGCCCCTCTCGGGGTGGTGGCCCGGAAGCGTGGAGCCGGAGCTGCTCGCCGAGCGCCTCGACCGTGGCTTCGATTGGACGAGCGTGCGGGTCTGGCAAGAGATGAGCCGCTGGTCCAAGGATGGGACGCCCGCCTTCCACGCCGCGTGGCGCGGCGCCGATGTGCCGGTGCTCGTCGCCTTGGGAGACCGGGACCACCTCCTGCCCGTGGCAGACGGTCGGCTCGCGTACGACCACGCGCGCAGCGCCGACCGCACCCTGCGCGTGTTCGACCTCTACACCGACGGGACCCACTGGGGGCACCTGGACATCGTTCTCGGCATCCACGCGCCGCGCGTCGTGTGGCCGGAGGTGTCTGCGTGGATGCGCGCCCGCGCGGGCGGCCCAGCGTGAGCGGCGACTCCACACCCACCCGCCCCGGCGGCCCGGCGGTGGACCCCGCGGCGGCGGCGGCGACGGCGCGCGTGTTCGGAGATTGGACGCTCGGCGTCTACCTGGGCAGCGGCGGCATCGCCGACGTCTGGGAGGCGCGGCGCGCCGGAGATGGGCGCGTCGCGGCGATCAAGGTCCTCCGAGACACGAGGAGCCGGGGCCTGGTGCGGCGGTTCTTGCGAGAGGGGCGGCTGCTCGCGCGCCTGGACCACCCAGGCCTGCCGCGCTGCTTCGCGGTGGGCGAAGACCCGCAGCCGTGGATCGCGATGGAGCGCCTGGAAGGCGAGACCCTCGGGGAGCGGATCCGGGCCGGCGGGCCGCTGCGGCCAGAGCTCGTCCAGGGCGTCGCGCGGTCCTTGCTCCGGGTGTTGGAGCATCTCCACCACCACGGCATCGTGCACCGCGACATCAAGCCGTCCAACTGCTTCCTCGCGGTCGACCGCCGCATCCTGCTGCTGGACCTCGGGCTCGCCGCCGACCCGGAGGACCCGCTGACCACCACCCTCGGCGACGTCATGGGCACCTACGCCTACATGGCGCCGGAGCAGATCAGCGGCGGGGACGTCGATCACCGCGCGGACCTCTACAGCCTCGGCGTGAGCCTATACGAGGCGGCGACGGGGCACCGCCCCTTCGACGCTGACGGCCCGGCCGGGTTCTTGCGGGCGCACCGCGAGGGACGCGCGGAGCCGCTCGCCCGCGCGCGGCCAGACCTCCCGGCCGCGGTGGTGGAGACCATCGAGCGCCTGATGGCGCGAGACCCCCTGGCCCGCCCCGCGTCGGCGGCCATCGCACGGGCGCGGGTGTCCGGCGGCAGCACACCCGTAAACAGCCTGCGGCCACCTTCGCTTATCGGCCGGGCGGCGGCGCTGGGCGCCATCGAGGCTGTGCTCGATGCGGGCGGCTCGCTGGCCCTCCACGGGGAGATCGGGTCGGGGGCGGCCCGGGTCATCGTCGCGGCGGGGCTCCAGGCCCGCCAGCGCGGCGTCGAGGCGCTGGCGGTGCGGTGCCGGGCCCGCGCCCACCCGCTGGACCCGCTCGAACAACTGGACCGCGAGCTGGAGCGCCTCGTCGGGGACGCCGTGCGGCACGCCGACGACCGCGCCCGCGCGGTGGACCTGCTCTGCGGCGAGGGCGGTGTGCTGCTGCTCGTCGAGAACGCCGACGAGGCGGACCCGGAGGCCCGGGCGGCGCTGCGCGAGCTGGCGGCGCGCGTGCCGCGGGCGGCGATGGTCTGGACCTCGCGGGCCTCTGTGACCGAGCTGTCGCACACCGTCGCGCTGCGCCCGCTCTCCCTCGAAGAAGTGCAGAAGCTGGTCGCCGGGATGCTGGGGGTGGCGGTCCCGCCCGGCGGGCTGGGCTTGGAGCTGCACCGGCTCTCGGGCGGGCTCCCGGCCATCGTCGTGATGGCCGTGCGGGAGCTGGTCGGCCGGGGCGCGCTGCGCAACGAGGGCATGGCGACGGACGGCGCGCCGCGGTGGGTGCTGGACCGCAGCGCGCCGCTGGAGCCCACGGTCGGGCTGGCGCGGCTGTTCGGGACAGCCCTGGACCGGCTGGACCCGGGGCACCGCGCCCTGCTGGAGGCCCTCGCGGTGGTGGGGGAGCCCATCCCCGCCGAAGACGCCCTCGCCGTGGCCGGGCTGCCCCCGGATGGCCTGGAGCTGGGGCCGCTGCAGCGGGACGGCCTGCTGTCCACGGCCTCCCATCACGACGGCGACTGGCTGCAGCTCAAGCGGCCTGCGCTCGGCAACCTCCTCCTCGCCAACCTCCCCGACGCCGCCCGACGGTCCATCCACCGAGCCTACGCCGCGCGCCTCGAAGCGCGCCCGGCCGACCCGTGGCGGGACCGCCACCTCGCGTGGCACGCCGCCCACGGCGCCCCCGAGATCGACGCCGGCCCGCGGCTCCGTGCGCTCGCGGAGTCCCTGCTGCGCGACGGGCAGCCCCGCCGCGCGCTCGACGCGCTGGACCGCGCCGTGCGGAGCCCGGTCTCCGCCGCCGAAGCTGCGCACATCGCCGTCGCCCGGGGCGAGGCCCTGCTGGATCTCGGCCGGCGCGAGGACGCCGGCACCGCCCTGCAGGCCGCGCGGGCCATCGCGGACGACCTCGACGGGGAGGCCTCCCTGCGGGCGCGGGCCCTGCTGGGACTCGCGCGCTTCCACCAAGCCGTCGGCGAGGTCCGCCGCGGGGCCCAGCTCGCCGAGGAGGCCGTGGGGCTGCTCATCGGCGGAGAGAGCGCACTTCGCGCCGAGGCCCTGCTGATCGCGGCCGCCGGGCGCCGGCTCACCGCCGAGCCATCCGCGGCGGCACACCTCTACGAAGAGGCGCGCGCCCAAGCCGAGCAGCTCGGGGACCCCTCGGCGCTCGCCCGGGCACAAGGCGGCATCGGAATCCTGCTGGCCGAGCGCGGCGCCGTCGAGGAGGCCCGCGCGCACCTCGAAGACGAGGCCGCGGTGTACCGCGGCCGTGGGGACCCCGAGCGCCTCGTCCCGGCGCTCTACCGGCTCGCGGTGCTGCACCGACGCGCCGGGCGCGTCGACCGCGCGCTGGAGGCGCTCGACGAAGCGGACGAGGCGGCGCGCTTCGCCGCGCTCCCCTACCAGCGCTCCCTCGTGCGCATCGGCCGGGCCGGCGTTCATCTCGCCGCCGGAGACCTTCCCGGCGCCAGCCGCTTGTTGCAAGAAGCCCGCCCGGCGCTCGACCCGGACGCGGGGACCTTCCTGCGGGTGGCGTGGTGGGAGCTGCAGGGCAGCGTGCGCCTCGCCGCCGGAGACCGCCAAGCCGCGCTCGCGGCGTGGCAGGACGCCGAGACCGAAGCCACCCGCGCCGGCTGGGTGGGCCCAGCGGCGTACCTCCGCGGCATGGTCGGCGTGCTCTGCGCCGACGGCGCCGCCATCGAGGCCGCCGTGCAGGTGCTGGAGCGCGGCGGGGACCGCCGGTTCATCGCCCGCCTGCTGCACCTCGGCGCGACCGTGGGCGGAGACGCCAACGTCCTCGCCCAATCCGAAGGAGAGGCACGGGCCTGCGGCGACGCCTTCCTGCTCCTCGACGTCCTCTTTGCGAGCGCCGGCCCGGATCGTCGCGCCGAGGCCGCGCGCCTCGTCGCCGCCATCCACGCCCATCTCCCCCGCACCCTGCGGCCCGCGTTCGCGGAGCGGGCCGCGGTGCGGTGGGCCGGCCTGGGCCCGGCCTGACGGCCCTGCACGGCGCCCGGACTAATCCCCCACCACCGGGATCACCCACGCGCGGCCGTCGGGCCGGGCGCCACCGCCCCACGCGCCGGTTCCAACCACAAGGTCCGGCACGTCGTCCCCCGTGAGATCTCCCGGTGCGACCGACCACGCGAAGGCGCGGTCCGCCGTGGCCGTGGCCTCGACCACGACATCCACCGCCGACGCGCCGCGCACCCCGCTCCCGCTCGGATCCAAGTCGACCCAGATGCGCCCCCGGCCCGCGGCCCCATCGCCCAAAACGACGGATGGAGACCCACGACCCAGGCGATCCGGCCCCTCGCCGACCAATGTTCCGAGCCCCCGGGAGCTGGCGTCTCCCCGCCAACGCAAGCGCGCATCCGCAGCGGGAACCTGCCCCTCGGTGGACCCCGGGACCAGCAGGTACGCCACCCCATCGCCGGTGTCGGGGGCGCCAGCGACCAGCTCGGGCAGACCATCCCCATCGGTGTCCCCCACGCAGGCGAGCGCTGCGCCCAGGGCGGCGCCCGTCTGCTCACCGAAGGCCAGATAAGCAGCGTCTTCTTCGGTGGTGCTTCCAGCGATGGGCCCCCGCAGGACCGCCACCCGCCCGCGCCCACCGGCCCCGCCGGGCGCGCCGATCGCGAGGTCGTCGACGCCATCGCCATCGACGTCCTCCACGCAGAGCGCGGCACCGACCCGCGCGCCCGCCGACGCGCCGTCCACGCGGGCCACCCGCGCGCCCCCGGACAGCGCACGCAGCTCCACGGTGCCCCGCCCATCCCACGCGGGGTTGGCGCTCACGAGGTCCAGCCCAGCACGGCCGTCCAGCGCGCCAGCGGCGAGAAGCGTGCCAAGCCCGTCGCCGGCCGCCCCGCCGGCCACCCCCCGCGTCCGCGCCGGCGTCCGACCCAAAGCTGCCGAGCGGGCCCCAGAACAGAAAAACCTCCCCGGCCCCCGAGGCCCGACCGGGCGCACCGACGAGGAGATCGTCCTGGGAGTCGCCATCGAGATCCATCGCGAGCACGGCCGTACCGAAGCCGCCGCCCGCGGAGGCCCCGGCGCGCTGCCAAGCCACCGCGTCGGTGCGCCGCTCGGTGCCGGCGCTGGCCTCCCAGGCCCAGACATCTCCGCCGTCGAGCCCCGCGACCCCCGCCGACCGCGGCCCGCCGAGGACCAGCTCGGGCCGTCCGTCCCCATCCAGATCGCCAGCGGCGACGCCGCGGCCGAGCGCGACCCCCGCCGCCACCGGACGGACGACCACCGCCGCCGAGAGCGGCTGGGCGCCCGACCACGGGCAATCGTCGGGATCAACATCGCAGTCGTCGTCTTGACCGTTGTTGCACACCACGGCCGCGCCGGGCCCCACGGCCGGATCCGTGTCGTCGCAGTCGCCCGATGCAGCGGCGCGCCCGGGCGCCAGCACACAATCGGACGGCCCCAAGGCGCCGTGACCGTCGCCATCGGCGTCGGGATAGGAGAGCGTCTCTGGAAGCAGCGGCGCGTCATCGATGATGCCGTCGCAGTCGTTGTCCTGCCCGTCGCAGGCCTCTGGCGCGCCGGGGAAGGACGCGGGATCCGCGGGGGCGCAATCCCCGCCGACCACCACCCAACCGGCCTCCGGCGCGACGCATCCCCGAACGACCGCGCCAGCGCCAAAGCCGTCCCCGTCGGCGTCGACCGACCACAACGGGGCGTCCACTGCGGCCAGGTCGACCCGCCCATCACAGTCCTCATCGCCACCCCCACAGCGCTCGGCGGCGCTGGGAGACACGGCTGGATCCGCGTCGTCGCAGTCGCCCGCGCGGCCGACCCACCCGGCCGGCGGCGTACAGGTCTCCTCCCCGGGGCCCGGCGCGCCATGGCCATCGCCGTCGGCGTCTGGCCACCACCGCCCGTCCACCGCGGCGACGTCCACCGCGCCATCGCAGTCGTTGTCCCGGCCATCGCAACGCTCCTCGGCCCCTGGGAAGCTGCGCCGATCGCCGTCGTCACAGTCCCCGGCCGCGGAGCTGACGCCATCGCCGTCGCCGTCGGAGAACCGGCCGGCGAGGCGCGCGTAGAGGCGCGCATCGACGAGGCAGCCCGGCAACAGGACAACAAAGACAAAGAGACCAAGCACCCGGGCGAAGGCGGTTGGCATGCTGCAGCGCTCCTGTGTGGCACCGATGGTAGGACGCCGGGGCCCGCCAAGCAACGACCGTGCCATCGCAGTTTCAGGGACTTCCGGTCCGACACCTGTCCGAAAACCCGGACAGCCGTCGTCACCCCGCGCGCCGCCGCGCGCGACGACCCGGCACGCCCTCGGCACGGCGGGAAGATCGACGCTGCCGACGACGGGGGCCAGCGTGCTCCCCAAGGCCGGCGACGATGCGCTAAGGTCTGCGGTCTGCCGGAGGCGACCGTGAGCGCGCGACTGGAATCCATGCCCGACGGGGCGCGGATCATCTGCTACGACCCTCGCACCGAGCGGGTCACCGAGGAGGTGGCCTGCACGCAAGTCGACGCCATCGCCGGCGCCGTGGCCCGCGCGCGGGCGGCCCAGGGGCCGTGGGCCGCGCTTCCCCTCGCGGATCGCAAGGCGCGCGTCGACGCGCTGCGCGGCGCGTTCCTCCAAGACGCCGAGACCGCCGTCCGCCTGCTCGCCGAGGAGTGCGGGCGCCCCGCCGGGGAGGCCTGGACGAGCGAGGTCGTGGCCAACGCCAGCCTGTTCAGCTGGTGGTTGGCGCAGATCGACGCCCTGCTCGCGCCCACCCCGCTCCACCTCTCGCCGGTGGACTACCCCAAGAAGACGGGCGCGGTGGAGCGGGAGCCGGTCGGCGTCGTCGGGCTCATCACCCCTTGGAACCTGCCGATCGCCATCCCGCTGCGGACCTTGGTGCCCGCGCTTCTCGCCGGAAACACCGTGGTGTGGAAGCCCTCGGAGCACACGGCCCGCGTGGGGGCTTGGCTGGCGGGGCTGTGCACCGCTGCGCTCGGCCCGGACATCGTCGTGCTCGTGCAAGGAGACCGCACCCAGGGAGAGGCGCTGGTCGACGCCGGCGCGGACCACCTCGTGTTCACCGGCTCAGTGCGCGCCGGGCGCGAGATCGCCGCGCGCGCGGCGAAGCACCTCACGCCCACCTCTCTGGAGTTGGGGGGGAAAGACGCCGCCATCGGGTGCGCCGACGCCGAGCTGCCGCGGGCCGCCGCCGGCGTGGTGTGGGCGGCCTACGCCTTTGGGGGCCAGAACTGTGCGGCCGTCGAGCGGTGCCTCGTTCACCGCTCGGTCTATGAGGCGTTCCTCACCGACGCAGCCGCACGCACCCGCGCGCTTCGGCCCGCCGAGGACCTCGGCCCCCTCGTCACCCCTGCTCAGAAAGCCATCGTCGAGGCCCACCTCGCCGATGCGCTCGCCCGCGGCGCGCGCATCGTGGCGCAGTCCCCCACCGGGCCAGGCCAATCGGTGCCGGCCACCCTGCTCGCCGACGTGCCTCCCGACGCGCTCTGCTGGACGGAAGAGACCTTCGGCCCTCTCCTCCCGGTCGCGCCCTTCGACGACGAAGACGACGCGCTGCGGCGCGCGAACGACTCGAAGTACGGGCTCACCGGCTCGGTCTGGACGAAGGATCTCGCGCGGGGAGAGCGCCTCGCCCGTCGCCTCCACACCGGCGTCGCGACGGTGAACAACCACAGCTTCACCGGCGCGGTGGCCGAGGCCGCCTGGACCGGCGTCCGGGACAGCGGCCACGGGGTCACCAACTCCGCCCACGCGCTCGCCGCCTTCACCCGCCCCCGCACCGTGCTCGTCGACGCCCTCCGCGGGCCACGCGAGCTTTGGTGGTACCCCTACACACCCGCGCTGAACGTGCTTTCGCGCGGGCTCGTTGCGCTCCAAGCCCCCGGCCGCTCCCGGTTGCAGGGGGTGCGCGACGCGCTAACAGGTCTGCTCAACCGCTGGAAGGCCACCCCGTGACCACCCCCCGACCGCCCCGCTACCTCGGCCTCGACCTCGCGTGGGCCCCCCGCAACTCGTCGGGCGGCGCCGTGCTCGAACCGGACGGAGATCAAGGCGTCAAGCTGGTGTCGACCGCCTCGCTCCGGGCCCACGAGGACGTGCTCGGCTGGATCGCGCGCAACCGCGGCCGGGGCGGATGCACCCTCGCGGTGAACGCGCCCACCATCGTCGACAACACGGGCGGCCGCCGCCCCTGCGATGCGCTGCTGCAGGAGCACTTCGGCAAGCACCAGATCGACGAATACCAGGTCAACACCGTGAACGCGACCCACCCGCGCACCATCGCGCGGGGCCTCATCCGGATGGGCTTCGACCCGGATCCGAACGCCGAAGGCGACCGCCTGATCGAGACCTGCAACCAGGCGACGGAGATCCTGCTCTTCGAGTCGGAGCGCCCGATCCGCATGAAGTCCGGCCCCGTCGGCGCGCGAAAGGACGCGGTGGACCGCTACCGGGAGCTGCTCTCCGGCCGCCTCGCCGACGCCGTGCCCGCGCTGCTGCCGAGCCCGGCCTTGGACCGCCTGCTCGAAGCAGACCTCCCGGCCTCCAACGGGACGCGGGTGGGAGAGCTGGAAGAACAGCTGCAGGCCGTTCTCTCGGCCTACACCGCCGCCTACCTCGACTGGCGCGGCCCGGAGAGCTGCGCCTTCCTCGGGGACCTCCAGACCGGCTACATCCTGCTGCCGACGACCCGGCACCCCTGAGCGCCCATGAGCAGCATCGCCCACGGCTCCCTCATCGAAAAGGTCCTCGGCGACAGCGGCGGGGCCTTCCCGGAGCCCGGGGCGGTCCCTCGGTATCCGCCCAGTCGCGGCTGCCGCGCGCTGCGGCTGGACATCGTCTTTCGCTTCGACCACCCGACAGGAGAGGTGGAGACCGAAACCACGGTGTCTCTGGGACCGCAGCCGTGCGGGACCTTCGAGCCCTCGCTGGACCTCGACGACAGCGTCTCCGTGGAGGCGGTCGAGGACGCGGAGAGCGGCGCAGCGCTGCCCTGGCGCCACACCGACGGGCGGCTGCAGGTCGGCGGGCTCGCGGCCGCCGGGGGTCGGGTGCGGGTGCGCGCCCGGGCCCGGCCGGCCCGCGGGGTCTACTTCACCGGTCCAACGCCCGAGCATCCCACCCGCGCTCCCCTGCTCTGGACCCAATGCCAAGACGAGGACGCGCACCACTTCATCCCCTGTCATGACCACCCGGGTGCCCGTCAGCCCTTCACGGTGCGGGTCGAGGCACCGGCCGGCTGGCAGGTGGTGGGCAACGGGCGCCTGCTCGGAGAAGAGCGCCTCGCAAACGGGCAATACGCCTGGACTTGGGTGCAAGACGAGCCGGTCCCGATCTACCTCCTCTCCGTCGTCGCCGGCGCCTTCACCGTCTGGGAGGACGTCGCGCAGGTCGAGGGGCGCCCCGTGCCGCTGCGGGCCCTCGCGCCATCGGCCGACGTCGCGGGCGACCCGGCGATGTTGGGGCGCATCTTCGGCGAGACGCGCGCGATGGTCGAGTTTCTGTCCGCGCGCTTCGGGGTCGCCTACCCGTGGCCCCGCTACGATCAAGTGGTCGTGCACGACTTCATCTTCGGGGGCATGGAGAACGTCACCGCCACCACGCTGACCGACCTGGTCCTGACCCCGGCGGCCCTGCACGCCGAGTGGGACGCGCGCGACCTCATCGTCCACGAGCTCGCGCACCAGTGGTTCGGAGATCTGGTGACCTGCGAGGACTGGTCCCAGGCCTGGCTCAACGAGGGCTGGGCGACTTGGTCCGAGGTCCTCTGGAAGCGCCACCACGAAGGCGAGGACGAGGCAACCTGGGACTTGTGGGGCAAGCTCGGGGACTATCTGGGCGAAGACGCCGGCCGCTACCGGCGGGCGCTCGTGCAGAACCGCTACAAGGCGCCGATCGACCTCTTCGACCGTCACCTCTACGAAAAGGCCGCGCTGGTGCTTCACACGTTGGAGACCACGCTGGGGGCCGGGCCCTTCTGGGCGGGCGTGCGCGGCTACCTCGACAGCCACGCCTTCTCTGGCGTTCACACGCGGGACTTCCAGCGCTCCCTGGAGCACGCGACGGGCCGCTCGCTCGGCGCCTTCTTCGACCAATGGGTGTACGCGCCCGGCCACCCTTCGCTCGAGGTCACGCTCGGCGTCGAGGGCGGCCAGCTCAGCGTCGGCGTGCGCCAGACGCAATCCGGCGATGGCGTCCCCGACGCCTACACCTTCCCGTTGACCCTGGGCATCTGCCGGGGCGGCGATACCCAGCGGGTCACGCTGTCCATCGACAGCCGGGACCGCACGTTCATCCTGCCCTTGCAGAGCCCGCCCGACCGGGTGGAGGTCGACCCGGACTTCTCTCTCCTGGCCGATCTGCACCTCAAAGGCCCGCTCTCCCTTTTGTGCGCGAGCCTCACCGGCGATCCACGGCCGACCGGGCGGGTCCGTGCCGGCCAGGCCCTGCTCGCCACGGGCGGGCGCAAGGCGCGAGACGCCGTCTTCGCGGCGGTCGCGGCCGATGGGTTCTGGGGGGTGCGCGCCGCGCTCCTCACCGCGGCGGCCAAGCTGCCCACCGCCGACGTGGCGGTGCTCGCGGCCGCGCGTCTCCAACACGACCCGAGCCCGCGCGTGCGCAAGGCCGCGGCCTCCACCTTGGGAGAGTGCCCGAAGGCCGTGGCGCTTCCGGTGTTGGCCCCCCTCGGGCCGCGCGCCGGCGGCGACTCCATCCTGGTCGAGGCCGAGCTCATCAAGGCCCGCGTCCGCCACGGGGCGCCGGGCGCGCGCGCAGACGCCGAGGCCGCGTTGGGCCGGGACGCCTGGGGAGACACGCTGCGAATGCGGGCGCTGGAAGGGCTGGGGGCGAGCCGGGACGCCAGCGTGCTGCCGTTGCTGCGCGGGGCGCTGGTGCCTCAGCGGTCGGCGCGCGCGCAAGCGGCGGCGTGCGGGGCGCTGGGCCAGCTCGCCGCGGACGTTCCCGCTGTGCGCGCCGAAGCCGTCGACGCGCTCCTCGACGCCATGCGCAGCGGCCCCTTTCGCGTGCGCCTCGCGGCCATCCAGGCGCTCGGCCGGGCCCGCGACGTCCGCGCCATCGGCGCGCTGGGCGATCTCCACCAAACCGAGCCGGACGGCCGCTTGCGCCGGACGGCGTACGAGGCCCGGGCAGCGCTCGCCGGCGGCAACGGGTGGGAGCCCGGCCTCGACGCCCTGCGCCGAGAGATCGAGCGCCTCTCGGGCGAGGCGGCCTCCCTCCGGGCGCGCCTGGAACGCGTGGAGCCGGCGGGGTCGTGATCGTCGCGCTGGTGGCGGACCGCCGCTCAGACCGGGGCGGGGCGGACCACTACCTCCGCGACGTCGCCTCCGTGCTGCGCGCCGCTGGTCACCGCGTGCGTTGGGTCGTGGGGCAGGACGACTGCGGCCCGCCGCCCGACGCGCCGGCCGACGAGCCCTGCGTCACCGTGCGCGGGCTCGGCCTCGCGGTCGCGCGCGATGCCCGCCTGCAAGGGCTGGGGCCGGCCCTCGCCGGGGCGACGCTCGCGGTGCTCCAGAACGTGATGAACCCCATCGCCATCGCGCGGGTCTGCGCCACCCTGCCGACCGTCGCCGTGGTGCAGGACCACCGCAGCGCCTGCCCCGGGCCGGGCCGCTCCTTGCCCGACGGCGCCTGCTGCGTCGGGCCGATGGCGGAGGCCCCGTGCGCGCGGTGCCTCCCCGACGACGCCTACCGCGCGGCCACCCAGGCGCTCACAGCCGCCCGCGCGCAGGCGCTCCGGGGCGCGCAGGCGACGGTGGTGCTGTCGGACTGGATGGCCCGCCTGCTGAGCGAAGACGGGAGCGCGGCCGCGGTGGTTTGCCCTCCCGCGGCGCCCCGCCTGCCCGCGCCGGCCGGG
>JBEIVK010000830.1:0-1933 GCA_040373935.1 Alphaproteobacteria bacterium | reverse complement strand
TCGATCGGCCAGCGACGCCGCGCCGCCAGGGCGCGGAATGTCGCGAAGGAGGAGAGCGTGGGTATGAGGGTGCGGCTGTTCCACCGGGGCTCCTCGCCGGCTCCGGCCCCCAGGTTGTACACCACGGTGCTCCGGAAGGCTGCGGTGCGATCGGAGGGGGCGGGCATGCAGGACGAGCCCGGTCCCGTGCCGCCGCCGAGGATGTAGACGAGCGTCGACGCGCACAGCGCCCCGAGCAGGCGCGGGAGTACGCCGGGCCGGCGGTGCGTCGGGGTCGTGGCGCGGCTCTCAGGTTGCCGGGAAGATCCGAAACCACCGCTGGCGCGGGCAAGGGAGCGTCCCCCGGCAGAGGCAGGGCACGAAGGCGGCCCCGGCCGCTTGGAGGTGGGCCCGCTCGGCGGCGCCCACGGTGAAGCAGTCGCTGGGCCGGCCGCCATCGTAGTCCCAGAGCAGGCGGTCGCCCTCGACCAGGTCGACAGCCGCGTACGCGACAGCGCAGGGGAAGGTGACGCCCTTCGGCCGGTGGAGCTTGACCGTGCAGTCGTGGCATGCGTGGTTGTACAGCGCCGCGTTGAGTGGGGAAGGGGCCGGGCCGTCCTCGCTGGTGCAGCAGCGAGAGGCGTCCACGCTGAGGTGAAACGTGTGATGGCTGCGCCGAATGGCGCCGAGCCCCAGGATGAAGTCGCCCAGCGGCACCTCCTCGACGAGGTCGCCGAAGTAGAGGCCCACTGCGTCGCCGGCGGTGAGGGTCGCGCCGGCGGCCACGAACACGCCACGGCCGGTGGGCTCGTCGGGGCGGATGACGACCCGGGAGGCCGCGATGCCATTGAAGAAATCCGGGAGTTCGCGAGCCAGGTCGGCCTCGAGGGCCCGCACGTGGGGCTCGAGCCGAGCGTCGGCGGAGGAGAAGAAGCGGCCGTGGAACATGGGGCCGTCGGCGCGGGTGAGCTGGGGGGCGACGGGTCGCGTAGGAGAGCGCTACTCCGCGGCCCAGGGCGGCGCTGAACCCAGGGGACCGGGCGGGCGGGGCCGGCCGCCGGGGCAGGCGGTGCCGGCGCTCCAGACGAGCCGGACCGGTGGCCGGGCGGCGGGGCTCGACTCGGGGGGGACGACCGCGAGTCGAAGGCGGGCGGGGGCCGGCGAGACGGGGTCGCGGCCGGCGGGGAAGGCCCGGAGATCGTTGAGGGGGTTGTGGACGAAGCTGGCCGCGTGGGAACGGCTGCGGTCGCGGGCTGAGGCGTTGACCTCCTCCAGCCGAAACTTGAGTACCGCGATCTGCTCAGCCTGCGAGGCCAGGGTGACGCCTGCCGGGGGCTCGGCGACCGACCGCGGGACAGCGGGGGCGTAGGCGGCGGCGCAAGGGTCGCCCGGGCCTGGTCGGGGGCGCGACGAGGTGCCGCCGTCGGGGTCGGCCACAAGGGGGAACGGGGCGCGGGGGCGAGTCGAGGGGCTGGGGGAGAGGGGGGCCGGGCTGGGGCTCCGCGCCGACCGCTTCCGGACAAGTGAGCGCAGCTCCGAAGAGGCGAGCTCGCTGGCCTCCAGGCGCTGGAGGAGAACACGCTCGCGCTCTTGATGCTGAACGCGAGCCGTGGAGATGAGATCTCGGGCGTGTGCCTGGTGCTGGACGCGAGACAGGCGGATCGCGACGGCTGCCTCCGCGCGCAGGGCGCGCTCGGCTCGGGCTTGGTCGAGGCGGGCCTCAGCCACCGCCTGCCAGCTGGAGTCCAGGCGGGCTCGATTTGCTTCAGCAACGGCCGCACGGGTAGAGTCCCGGTCCGCCCGGGCAACCTCCTCTCGAGCAGCGGAGTCGGCGTTCTGGGCGAGGCGGCTGCGCTCTGCGTCCTCGGCGGCGAGGGTGGCGGTACTGACGAGGAGCAGGGCCGGGTATCGGCGAGCGTGGATTCTCCGGCGTCGGCGGGCTGCACGCGAGGTA
>JBEIVK010000964.1:0-1613 GCA_040373935.1 Alphaproteobacteria bacterium | reverse complement strand
GTGGCGGCCTCGCGGGTGGACAAGGCCAGCGCGGCGTCGAAGAGCCCGGGGTCTTCCTGGAGGAGCGCCCGCAGCGGGGCGAGCCCCTCCGCCGCCGGCAGCGCCTCGGCGGCCTCCAGGCGCGCGACCCGACCGATGGCGTCCCGCGGGTCTGTGGTGGGCGCGGGCGCGCCCGCCGCGGGGGCGGGGCTGGCGGTGTACCCGAGGGCGGCCAGCGCCGCGGCGGTGTCTGCAGCGACGGGGCCGGGCCGCGGATCGCCCGCGCCACGGCCGGCCTCCCGCGCGGCGTCGAGCGCATGGGACGGCGGCGCGACGGTGGCAGCCGCGCAGAGCGGATCCACCGCCCACGCGCAGAGGGACCGATGCACGCCCACTTCGAGGCGGCTCTCTCCGTCGAGCGCCGCGGTGAGCGGCGCCCAGCCATAGTGGAACAGCGGGAAAAACGTCTCTGCCACGACGGGGCGCGCGGGGGCCGCGCCGCCCGCCAGCGCGGGCGAGAGGTCCGCCCCGTCGGCCCCGGGCAAGTCCAGCCCCGCGAGGGTGGCGATGGTGGGGGCGACGTCCGCGAGGCCCACCGGGCCGTCCACCACGCGCCGCGCCCGGGGGGCATCCGGCACGGGGCGGAGGTCCAGGCCGGCATCGGCCCCCGCCGGGCGCCGGGTGGGCACCGTGGGCGTGGGCCCGGGAGAGACGGCGGGGCCGGGCGTGACGGCCGGCGCGCGGATGAGCAGCGGGACCCGGGTGACCGACGGGCCGAGCAAGAGGCCGTGCTCACGCTCCCCGTGGTCCCACAGGCCCTCGCCGTGGTCTGACACGAGCACGACGACGGCCTCTTTGCCCACCCCGGCGAGCAGCCGGGCCAGCAGGGCGTCGGCCCGGGCGATGTCGGCGCGGTACGGGTCCCCCGCCGGGTTGTCGGCGGGCGGGTCCCACGGCGCGTGGGGCTCGTAGAGGTGCACGAAGGCGAAGCGCGGCGCCGGCGCGGCCCGCCACCACGCCAAGGCCGCGTTCACGACCTCGGCCCCCGGGCGGCTGACCTCCCCGAAGGCGCCGGCCTCCGCGACGTCTTGCGGGTGGAACGGGTCGTCCCAGATGTCAAAGCCGCGGTCCAGCCCCCAGGCGGAGTCCAGCACGTAGGCCCCGACGAAGCCCCCCGTCGTGTAGCCGCCGGCGCGCAGGGCCTCTGCGAGCGTCGGAACCCCGGCATCCAGCCGAAAACCCGCGTTGTCCCGAAGCCCATGGGAGCGGGGCAGCCGCCCGGTGAGCAAGGTCGCGTGGGCGGGCAGCGTGAGCGGCGTGACCGTGTGCGCCTGCCGAAACAGCGCGCCAGAAGCGGCCAGCGCGTCCATCGTGGGCGTGCGGGCGAGCGGATCGCCGTAGGCGCCCACGCGGTCGGCGCGCAGGGTGTCCACGCTGATGAGCAGCACGTCGGGCCGGGCGGGGGCGGCGGGCGCTGGCGGGGCGACCGGGGCCTCGGGGGCCCCGGCGCAGCCGAGGCCGAGCAGGGCCAGGGTGAGGGGGGAGACGGGTTTCACGCCGAGAGCGTAGCACCGGCCCGCGCCGGGCGCCCCCGGGCGGGGCCACCGCGGCAGGGCGACCAGAGGGCGGCGCCC
>JBEIVK010000240.1:0-5967 GCA_040373935.1 Alphaproteobacteria bacterium | reverse complement strand
GGCTCCGCTTCCAAAGAAGAGCTGGTCGTCATGTTGTTCGAGGCCGCTCACCGGTTGCAGGTGAAGGCCCGGATCGACATCGAGGCGGGTCGTGAGGCCGACGCGCGCGCGCACTTGCGGCGCGTGCGGGACATCTTCGGTGAGCTCGTCGTCTCGCTCGACCACTCGGCGGCGCCGGAGATGACGGCCAACCTCGCCCGCCTGTACACCTGGGTCATCAACGAGTCGTCGAAGGCCGGCTTGGAGCGCAACGCCGAGATCCTCGACGGCACCATTCGGGTGACGCAGATGCTCATGGAGGGCTTCACCCACGCGTTCCGGGGTCCGCAGGAGCAGCCGTGAGCGCGCTGTCGCGGCGGATTCTGGCGGTGCGCGCCGACTTGGAGGCGGGCGCCGAGGTCGACCCGGAGCGAGTGGCGGCGTTGTGCGCCGAAGTGGAGGCGCAGGCCCCGGGGATGGCTCCCGCACAGGCGCAGGAGCTGCTCGCGGCGCTGCGCGCGGTGTCTGCTTTGGTCGTGTCGCGTCGCGATGAGGCGGGGGCCGCCCTCGCAGACCTCGGCCGGGCGCACTCGGGCATCAAGGGATACGCCGCCCTGCGGTCGATGCACACCGAACAGCGCTTGTCCAAGCGCGCCTGACGAGAGGCCCCCTTGCGGTTCGGACTCCCCCTCCTCGCGCTCCTGGCCTTCTCCGCGGGCGCCCGCGCAGCCGAGCCGGCCCCTGCTCCCTCCGCGGAGCAGGGGTTGGTGCTGTCCTTCCGTGGGGTCGGGGAGGTGTGGCAGGACCCTTCCATCACGGCGCACTACCGCAGCAGCCGCTTTGCCGGTGCGGGCTTCGCGGGATGGTTCTTCTTGCCGTCCCTCGGGGCCACGCTGGAGGCTGGCTACATGCGCCAGGACGCCGCGGCGGATCGCGCGGGGGTGGCGGCAGGCTCCCTCGAGCTGATCCCCCTCACGCTCGGCGTGCAGTGGCGCCGCGTGGGCGAAGCCGTGGACATCTTCGCAGGCGGCGGCGCCGCGTTCTCCGTGTTCAACGAGAATACGGCGGCGAGGGTCACCTCGGGCACCAAGCCAGGCCTCGACGTCAACGCCGGCGTGCGCATCCACACCAACCTGCTGCAGCCGTCGATGCGCCCCTCGGGGTCTCCCGGCGTGCGCGGCGTCGACGTCGAACTGTTCGCCGGGCGGCGCCAGCATCACGCCTTTGGGCTCGGGTCGGGCTTCGACCTCGGGGCTTGGCGGGTGGGCGCCGGCCTCGCTGTTCGGCTCTGACATGCGGCTGCCCGTCTGGATTGTCGCGCTGGGCCTCGGCGGCATGCAGGCCATCGCGCAGGACAGCCCGCCGTCGGTCGCCCCCGCTGATGTCGGGATGGCCCAGGGCGGGCCCGAGGCCTTGCGCGTGACTGTCGGCGCGCGCGCCTCCGTCTCCGCCCTGCCGCGCGTGGACAGCGCGGTGTCCGAGCTGATCGTTCGCGGCTCCGACGTCGACCTCGACGCCCTGCTGCACTTGCGCAACACCCCGTCGATCGCCGCCATGGACGCGCTCCACGGCGGAGGGCGCGTCTGGTACCTGCGTATCGCACCGCGCGACGCGAGCGCCGAAGTCCAGGCGGCCATGGACGGAGAGGACCTCGTGCTGCGCGTCGTCCCAAAGACGGCCCGGCCGCGCCGCCTCTCGGTCCCGGGGCCACAGCTCGATGCCCTCGTGGACGGCCTCGCCACCGAAGCCGCGGCCGCCCCGCTCGAAGGCCCCCTGCGCCCCATCGCCGGGGACGGCATCGCGCTCGCCATGGAGCCCTGGGATTACACCCCGGTCTACAGCCCGACTCCGCCGTGGCTTCCGAAGTCGAGTTGGGAGGCGGTGGATCGCGCACGCAACGCCATGCTGTCGGCGGAGAGCGCGGACGCCGAACTCCAGGCCCAGTATCGCCTCGCGCTGCACTACCTGGAGCTGGGGTTCGCCAAAGAGGCTCGGTTCTACCTGGATCGTGCCACCCGCCGCCCCGGCCCCATCCCGCAGCGGGATCTCTCCCTGGCCCGCGGGCGCGTCGCGCTGGCCAACGGCGGCTGGGACGAGGCCCGTGAGCACTACAAGGCGGCCCATCGCCTCGGTGCCTCGCCGGTCGCAGTGGTCGAGGGTCTTGCCATTGTCAGCTTGGCAACCGGGTTCCCTTCGCGCGCCCCCACCGCCCGCGCCCTGGCAGAGCGCGCCGGGCGCCCCGAGTCCCAGCTCCTCGCGGCGGAGCTTTTGCAGCGAGACGGCCGCTTCGCCGAGAGCCGCCCGATCTTGGAGGCCCTGGGCCCGCTGGAGCGGGAGGCTGACCGCCAACGCGCGCAGCTTCGCCTGGGGGACGCCCTCTACGCCGATGGCAACCACCCCGAGGCCGTTCGCGCGTGGTCCTCGGCGGCGCCCGACGTGGCATCGGTTCGCCAGGCCATGCTCTCCATCATCAACGGCCGCCCGATCGACTGGGCGAAGGCCGTCCCGATGCTGGTGCAGGCGAGCATCCCACGCACCGACGCCGGCGCGGAGGCGCTTTATCTCCTCGCGCAAATCGACCTCCAGATCGGCTCGCGGGAGGATGCAATCTCCGGGCTGGCCGCCATTTTGTCGCGATACCCCCGCAAGGCCAGCGGGTCCGATGTGCCGGAGCGCTTCTGGGCCGTGTACAGCACGCACGTCTCCGAGCTCGCGGAGGCGGGGCGCTGGTTCGACATCGCCGCGCTCCACGAGAGCGTGTGGTCCCCGACGGTGCGGCGCGCCGTGCGGGACTCGCGGGTGCTCGTGGATGTCGCAGACGCCTACGCGCGGGTCGGGCTCCCGGATCGGTCCGTGACGGTCCTCAGAGAGGCCGTGTCCGTCCTGGTGGCGATGGGCTCGGACGACCCGGACCTCGTCTTGCGTCTCGCGCGGCTCTACGCCGACACCGAGCGCTGGGCCGACGGCCTGCGGACGCTCGACTACCTGCGTCGAAACACCCCCATGCGGGGGCGGGAGGCGGAGGTCGCGATGCTGGAGGCCCGTCTGCACGCGGGCGCGGGCGACCTCGGCGCCGCCGCAGCGGCATACCGTCTGGCCGCCCAGTCCCCGGTATGGAAGGACGAAGCTACACTTCAGCTCGCGCTCCTCGACGCGGAGGCCGGCCGCTGCGACGCCGGCGCCGCCACCCTGTCGGCGCTGTTGTTCAGCCCCGAAGGAGAGACCCGCTACACGGATCCCCGGCCCTGGCTCGCGCTTAGCCGCTGTCTGCGCACCCAAGGCGACGCCACAGGCGCGGCGCGGGCCGCGCGGGTCGCCAGTGAGCGGACGGCTTCTCCCGAGGAGGCCCGCTACGCCGACTGGCTGGCCGCCATCGCCGAGGGCTGGACGGATCCGAAGCGCGTGGAGGCGTTGGCTGGCGGGTCTGACGTCTGGGCCGCCCTCGCGCGGGAGCAACAGGACGCCAACGCGTTCTCCGCCGAGCTGGAGCAACGGCGCGCCACGGCCTGGGGACGCCGCCTGCAGGCTGCTGGCCGTCCGTGAGCCGCGGGTTACGCAGCCGGGCCCTGTGGCAACGGCAGGGCCCGGCCCGCGGCGGTCCCGCCCTCGTCGATTTTCCTGTACACTGATGGTCGGAGCGAGTTGCGGGAATGAGCGCTTTCCTGTTCGATCGTCTGCACGAGGGGTTGGGGCGGGTCCTCGATCTTCGCATGGCGCAGCACGGGCTTACGGCCTCCAACCTCGCGAACGCGGAGACCCCGCAGTTCCGGGCGCGCTACATCCCCTTCGACCGGGTGCTTGCCTCCGCCGTGGATCGCAACCGCGACGTCGAGCTTCGCCGCACGGACGCCCGTCACGTCTCCGCCCCCAGCGAAGACGCTCTGCAGCCCGAGGTCGTGGAGATCGAGCCCGTCCCCTGGGCGCAGGACGGCAACTCGGTCGACCCGGAGCGGGAGACCGTCCGCCTCACCGAAAACGCCTTGATGTTCGAGACTGTGTCGCGCGGGCTCTCCAAGCGCCTCGCGATGCTTCGGTACGCCGCCAGCGATGGCCGTTCCGGCTGATGAAGCTGCAGGAGGACCCATGGACCTGATCGACACCTTCAGCGTCGCTGCCAGCGGCCTCAGCGCCCAGCGCGTCCGGCTTCAGGCCGTCGCCACGAACATGGCAAACGCCCGCACCACCCGCACCGAGGAGGGCGGCCCCTACCGCCGCCGGATGCCGGTGTTCGAGGCCAAGGTGGATCCCTTCGCCAACGAGCTGGACCGCCACCTCGCCCGCGTCGAGGTGCGTGAGATCGTCGAGTCCGACGATCCGCCGACGCTCGTGTACGACCCCGCCCACCCAGACGCCGACGCGGCTGGCTATGTCGCCTACCCGAACGTGAACGTCCTCGAAGAGATGGTGGACTTGATGCTCACGGCGCGCACGTACGAAGCGAACACGTCCGTCGTGCAAACGACTCGCAACCTGGCCTCTTCGGCCATCGACCTCGGGCGCTGACCATGCCGATCGACCCCATCCAAGCCATCGGCGCGGCCGGCCCCGCCCGCGCGGCCGAGTCTGTGTCCCGGGTGTCCGCAGGCCCGCTCGGCGCCCGCTTCGACGCCGCGCTCGCGCAGGTGAGCGACGCCCAGAACACCGCCGACGTTCACCTCGCACGGCTCGCGGCCGGCGAGAAGGTGGACATCCACACCACCATGATCTCCCTCCAAGAGGCGGACATCCACCTGCGCACCCTGGTCTCGGTCCGGGATCGCGCGGTGGAGGCGTACCAACAGATCATGAACATGCCGATCTGACCTGCGCTTCGGTGCGTAGGTCGGCCACTCGGAGGGGCGTCGCGTGAATGGGTTGATGGAACAGGTCCGCGCATTCCTGAACGGCTTGCTGCCGGGGCAGCGGCGCGTCTTGCTGGGTGCCGTCGCGCTGGCCATCGCCACGCTCATCGGCGTCGGGGTCTGGGGCTGGGCGGACCGCTACCAAACCGTGTTCGAAAGCAACGACGCCGTGGAGGTCCAAGAGGTCGCCTCGACCCTGGAAGCCCAGGGCATTCCTCACCAGATCAGCGGGGACGGCCGGGCGGTTCGCGTGTTGCCGGAGGACACCGGCCGCGCCCGCATCGCCGCTGCCTCCTCGGGCAAGATCCTGGGCTTCGAGGTGCTGGACTCCATCGAGCTCGGCACGTCTCCCCAGCGGGAGCGCTGGACCTACCAGCGGGCCCTCGAGGGTGAGCTCGCGATCAGCATCAACAGCCTGGACGAGGTGGAGGGCAGCCGCGTCCATCTGGTCCTCCCCGAGCGCTCCGCGTTCTTGCGGGACGACCGCAAGCCCTCCGCGAGCGTCACCATCCGGCTCAAGGCGGGCGCCGTTCTGAGCAAGCTCCAGATCCGCGGCATCACGGCCCTGGTGTCGGGTTCGGTCGATGGGATGCGCCCGCAAGACGTCGTGCTGGTGGACTCCGAGGGCAATCTGCTCTCCGGGGCGGCAGACGGCGCAGAGACCGCCGACGGCGTGCCGCCGCTCATGGCGCTCCGGGCGGCCGAGGAGCGCCGCACGCGCCAGGCCATCCAGGACGCCCTCTCCCGGGTGCTCGGGTCGGCCAACGATGTGGACATCGGCGTCACCGTCGAGGTGGAGACGATGGCCCTGGAGCGGCTCACCCGCTCTCAGGACCCCGAGAGCCAGGTGCTCATCTCCGAGACGATCCGCGAGGAGTCGAGCCAGACCCAGCGGCCGGCCGGGATCCCCGGCACCCAGGCCAATCTCCCGGAGGAGCCCGCGGGCGGCGCTGCGCAAAGCCAGCAGGACTCGTTGGAGCAGCGCAGCAACTTCGCCTACACCGAGGTGGAGGAGCGCGAGCAGGTCGCCCCGGGCACCGTCAAGCGGGTGAGCGTCGGCGTGGTCGTCAACGCGGAGCGGATCGAGTCCATCGCGAAGGCCCTCGTCAAGAAGGCCGCGCCGGACGCCGAGCCCGACCCCGCCGCC
>JBEIVK010000743.1:0-2312 GCA_040373935.1 Alphaproteobacteria bacterium | reverse complement strand
GTGGCCGCGATCACCTCCCACGCCATCACGGCGAGACCGTCGGTGAACGCAGCGCCGTTGAGGCCCACGAGCTGCTCGGTCGAGATGTTCGTCAATAGCAGCGAGCCTGCGATGTAGCCGCCGGTCAGCGTCCGGCCCGCGAGGAAGTAGCCGGTCGTGGTCCGGTGGTCGTCGCCCCGCGTCAGGAGCCAAGTTAGGAACCCGACGAGGCCGGTGAAAAAGAGGAACGTGAGGAGGGTCATGGGGCGGGGTAGTCCGGGGGCAGGATCTCCGCCGCGCCCGCGGGTCGGGTGACGAAGATCGAGGGGGTGTGGCCGAAGCGGCGGGCAAAGTCGACCTCGAGGTGATGGGCGAAGTCGGCCTCGTGGCCGCGGCGAACCAGATTCACGGTCGCGCCGCCGAAGCCGCCACCGGTCATCCGCGCCCCGATCACGCCCAGGCGCTCGCCCGCGGACCAAGCCGCCTCCGCCAAAGCGTCCAGCTCGGGGCAGGACACCGCGAAATCCTCCCGCAGGGAAAGATGACTGGCGCGCAGCAATTTGCCGGCCGCCGCGGTGTCGCCGGCCGCCGCCGCGGCGATGAAGGCGGGGACGCGCGCGATCTCGGTCACGACGTGCCGCGCGCGCCGCGTGATTCGCTCGCCGAGCACGTCCGCCTTCGCCGCGACCAGCTGCGGTGTCGCCTCGCGCAGTGTGGGCACGTCCAGCAGGCGCGCCGCCGTCTCGCAGTCCACGCGCCGCCGGCGGTATTCGCCGTCGGCGAGGGCGTGTTTCACCCGCGAGTCCGCGACGACGATGGACCATTCCGCCGGCAACGGGACGGGCGTGAGCTCCAGGCTCCGGCAATCGACGAGCAGGGCGTGGCCGGCGCGCCCGGCGCCCACGGCCAACTGGTCCATCAGGCCGCAAGGCACCCCCGCGTGACGGTGCTCCGCCTGCTGGCAGAGACGAGCCCGCCCGATGGGATCGAGGCCGCGGCCGGTCAAACCCTCGAGGACCAGGGCGGAGGCGGTCTCGAGGGCGGCGCTGCTGCTCAGGCCCGCCCCGAGGGGAAGATCCCCGGTGCAAAGCGCGTCAAATCCCGGGAGCGTCCAGCCTTGTTCCCGGTACTGGACGAGGACGCCGAGCACGTAGTTGGCCCAGCGGTCCGGGCCGGTCCTCGGTTCCAAGTCCGTCAGCGGCACCTCGACCGGCCGAAGCCCCGGGGCCTCGGAAACGAGCCGCACGCGGTTGGTGCCATTCGGCGCGGCGAAGACCTGGAGCGAGCGGTCGATGGCGACGGGCAGAACCAGACCGCCCGCGTAGTCGACGTGTTCGCCGATGAGGTTCACCCGCCCGGGCGCGCGGGCCGCCACGGTCGGCCGGCTCCCGAACTGCGCGGCGAACCGGGCCGACGGTGTAGGCAGGGTGGGGGAGGGCGTCGGGGGCATCCGCGGGCGTCGTCTAGCATCCGGTTCCTAGCGCCCCGCGCTCAAGGGAAAACGGTTCACGTTCGCCCGCCGGACTTGCGGCTGCCGACCGAGATCGCACAGGCTCGCCGGGTGCGTCCGCCCCTGCTGGCTCTCCTCGCCCTCCTGTCCGGCGCCCTCTTCCCCGCGACGCTGGAGGCCCGCGCCCCGTTGGCGCACGCCCACAATGATTACGAGCACCCGCGTCCGCTGCTCGACGCGCTCGAGCGCGGCTTCGACAGCGTCGAGGCCGATGTCTGGCTGGTGGACGGGGACCTGCTGGTCGCCCACGACCGGCGCGACGTCCGCGCCGGCCGCAACCTGCGCACGCTTTACCTGGAGCCCCTGCGCGCGCGGGTCCGGGCGGGTGGCGGCTCAGTGCAGCCGGGACGTCCTGAATTCATCCTGCTGATCGACGTGAAGTCCGCGGCCGCGCCGACCTATGCGGCGGTGGCGGCCACGCTCGCGGAGTACGCGGACATCCTGACCGAGTTCGCGGGTGAGCGGGAGGTGCGGCGGGCCGTGACCGTTATCCTGTCGGGCAACCGTGACGAGGCGGGCTTGCGGGCGACGCCGCGGCGTCTCGCGGCGATGGATGGCCGCCGGGCCCACCTGGACTCCGAGCTGCCTGCCTCCTTCATCCCGTGGGTGAGCGAGAACTGGCGGACCTTCTCGACGTGGCACTGGAGCGGGCCGATGCCGGCGGAGGTCCGGCGGAACCTGGGCGATTGGGTGGCCCGGGCACACGCGCGGGGCCGGCGCCTGCGATTCTGGAACGTGCCGGACACTCCCGCAGCGTGGAGCGAACTTCGCGCCGCCGGTGTAGACGTGATCGGTGCCGACGACCTCGCGGGACTGCAGACCT
>JBEIVK010000199.1:0-6669 GCA_040373935.1 Alphaproteobacteria bacterium | reverse complement strand
TCGAGCGCCTCGCCATGGCCTTGGCGGGGGCGGCCTTCAGCGCCGGGCTCGCGTGGGCGGCCTTGCCGGTGTTCTGGCCGGCGGCGCCGCTCTGGGCCACGGGCGTGGCCTTCGTCGCCGGTCTGTTCTTGTTCCCGTGGGCCTACACCCGCCTCCTACCCCTGACGACGAGCGTGCTCGGCGGGGTCGCGGTGGCCTGGGCCCTGCACACGCCGCGGGACCTCCGCGTCATCCTGGGGGTCGCCTTCATCGGGCTCGTCGTGCAGCTTGTGCGGGGCGGCGGAGGGGGCGCGGCGGCCGCGCCGGCGAAAGGCAAGAAGCCCCGCAAAACCTGACGCGCCCCGGGGGGCGCCCGCTTGCGTTAGGGCGCCGGGCGGAGCGCCCCCATGTCTGCCGAATCGAACCCCCTGCTCGCGACCTGGTCCACCCCGTTTGGGTTGCCGCCCTTCGACGCCATCGCGCCGGGGCACTTCGGCCCGGCCATCGAGGCGGGGATCGCCGCGCAGGTGTCCGCCCTGAACGCCATCGCGGCGGATCCGGCGCCGCCGTCTTTTGAGAACACCATCCTCGCCTTCGAGCGGTCCGGGCAGCTGCTGGGACGGGTGGTGGCGGTGTTCTCCAACCTCACCTATGCCTGCGCCACGCCGGAGCTGCAGGGCGTGGAGGCCGCGCTGATGCCGGTGCTCGCGATGCACGGCGCGGCGGTCTACCAGAACCCGGCTCTCTACGCCCGCATCGACGCGGTGTACGCCGGCCGGGACGCGCTGGGCCCGGTGGAGCGTCGGCTGGTCGAGCGCTTCCACCTGGACTTCCAGCGGGCGGGCGCGCACCTTGGCGCGGTGGAGCGCGGGCGCCTCGCGGACATCGGCGGGCGCCTCGCCTCGCTGTTCACGGCCTTCGCCCAGCGGGTGATGGCCGACGAGGCGGCTTGGGTGCTGTGGCTGGACCCGGCTTCGGACTTGGACGGATTGCCGGAGTTTGCGCGGGCTGACTGCGCGGCGGCGGCCGAGGCCCACGGGCGTCCGGGCGGCTACGCCGTCACGCTCGCGCGGTCGGCGGTGGAGAGCTTTCTCACGTTCTCGCGGCGGCGCGGGCTGCGCGAGGCGGTGTGGCGGGCCTGGGTCGCGCGCGGCGGCCGCGGCGACGCCCACGACACCCACGCCCTCGCGGCGGAGATCCTCGCGCTTCGGGCCGAGCGGGCGGCCATCCTTGGCTATCCAAGCTTCGCCCACTACAAGCTGGACGACACGATGGCGCGCACCCCGGCAGCGGCGCGGGCCCTGCTCGACGCGGTGTGGGCTCCGGCGCTCGCCCGCGCGGGGCGGGAGGAGGCTGCGCTGACGGCCCGCTTGCGCGCCGATGGGCTGGACGGCCCGCTGTGCGGCTGGGACTGGCGCTTTTACGCCGAGCAGGAGCGCAAGGCCGCCTACGACCTCGACGAGTCCGAGCTGAAGCCCTACTTCCAGCTCGACACCGTGCTGGAGGCTGCCTTCGATGTGGCCGAGCGGCTGTTCGGCGTGCGCTTCCGCCCGGCGCCGGGGCTGCCGGTGCACCACCCGGACGTGCGCGCCTTCGAGGTGCAGCGCGTGGAGGGCGGCGCCCACGTCGGGGTGTTCCTGCACGACCCGTTCGCGCGGGCGGGCAAGCGCGCCGGCGCCTGGATGAGTACCTTCCGAGACCAGCAGGCCTTGGACGGTGAGGTGCGGCCCATCGTGATCAACACCTGCAACTTCAGCCGGCCGGCGCCGGGCCAGCCCTGCCTGCTCAGCGTGAGTGACGCCGAGACGCTGTTTCACGAGCTGGGGCACGGGCTGCACGGGCTGCTCTCCGAGGTGGTGTACCCGTCCTTCGCGGGCACGGCGGTGCTGCAGGACTTCGTGGAGCTGCCCTCGCAGATCTACGAGCACTGGCTGCTCGAGCCTGCGGTGTTGCGCCGCTTCGCCCGCCACGCGGCCACCGGGGAGGCCATCCCCGAGGCGCTCATCGAGCGGCTGCGCGCGGCGCGCACCTTCAACCAGGGCTTCGCGACCGTGGAGTTCCTGGGGTCCGCGTTGGTGGACCTCCGCTTCCACCTTCTCTCCGCCGAGGAGGCGCGCGCGGTCGATCCGGCGGCCCTGGAGGCGGCCGAGCTGGCCCGCATCGGCATGCCGGCCGCCATCGGCATGCGCCACCGCACGCCGCACTTCCTTCACTTGTTCAGCAGCGACGGCTACGCCGCGGGCTACTACAGCTACCTGTGGGCAGAGGTGCTGGACGCCGACGGCTTCGATGCCTTCGTCGAAGCGGGAGACGCCTTCGATCCCGCGCTGGCCGCCCGCCTGCACCGCTTCATCTACGCCGCGGGGGGCACCCAGGCCCCGATGGACGCCTACATCGCGTTCCGCGGCCGCGCGCCCGAGATCGGCGCCCTGCTCCGCCACCGCGGCCTCGCTCCGGCCTAAAATCGCCCGCCGAGGCCGAGGCCCGCGCTGGCGCCCACGCCGGCCTGCCCTGCGCCGAGACCGAGCTCCGCCCGCAGCACCCAGGGGCCGTCCGGCCGCAGCTCGACCCCGGCGAGGGCCCGGGCCCCCACGCCCACTGGCACCAGCAGCTCGGCGCCGACGGTGACGGTGGGGCCCCAAGCGGCGCCGGGCCGGCCCCGCCAGGCGCCGCCGACCAGGACGCGCGTCAGCAGCGCGCTGTCCCAGGTGGGCGTGAGGCGGTGGGGCGAGGGCGCCCGGAGCAGGCCGGCGCGCGCGTGCAGGGCCCAGGGCCCGCGGCCGAGGTCCACCCCGAGGTCTGCGCTGGCGTGGGCGGCGCCGAGGGCCTGCGCCCAGCCGACGAGGGCGGCGGCGCCGAGGCGCGGGTTGCGGGGCGGCGGGGCGACCGGACGAACCTCGGCGACGAAGCGGCGGGTCGGGGCGTCGAAGACGATGGCCTGGACGTGGGGCGCGGCGGGGGCCGGGCCGGGCGTGGCCGCGGCGGTGTCGGCGAGGTGGTCTGCCCAGGTGCCGGGCAGGCCCGCGGCGTCGTCCAGGGAGGGGCCGTCGGCGGCCTCGGGCCGGTGGGCGGCGGCCTCGCCCACGACCGGCGACAGCGGCGGGGCGGCGCGGTGATCCACCACCCGCAGGAGGCGCACGCGGGCCACGCCCCAGCGCGCGCAGGCGTCTGCGAGGCGGCTGGCGAGGGCCGGCGGGGCGTCGAGCGTGTCGAAGGCGGCGTCCAGCGAAGCGAAGAGCGCGTCCGCGGAGCCGGGGCCCGTGAGGTCCGGCGCAGCCGGCAGGGCCGTCTCTCGGCCCGGCAGGACGGCGATGCGGGCGTGATAGCCGGCCGTGGACCCTGCGGCGGCGGCCGTCACCCGGTGCTCGCCGGCCAGCAGGGCGTGGGCCCCGGCGTCCGCCGGCCGGCCGTCCACCCACCAGCGGGCGCCCGGGGGCAAGGCGGGCAGGCGCAAGGTGCCCCGGCCGCTCGTCTCGAGCTGCCGCCGGGCGTCGAGCACAGGGCTGCGCAGGACGGCGTCTCCGATGGGCAGGGGCCCGGAGGGCAGCGGGTCCAGGAGGGCCGCGGCCTGGCGCAGCCGCAGCGCCTCGCCGGGGCTGCCCATCGCGGCCCAGGCCGCGCCCAGCGCGAGCTGCTGGAGGGCCAGAGGCGCCACCGTGCCGCCGTGGCGGGCCAGCGCGGCCTCGCCGTCGGCCACGGCCTGCGCCACGGCCCGGCGATCCCCCGTGCGGGCCGCGGCGTCCAGGGCGCGCAGGGCGGCGTCGATGGCCTCGGGGGCGGTGGGTGTCTCGGCCCCGACGACGCTCAGATCGAGCAAGACATCGACCGGCAGGAGGTCTGCGGCGGGGGCGAGTCGCGCGACCACCGCGGCGTCCTCGGGGCAGGCGGCCGGGGCGCAGACCAGCACGGTGGCGGCGACGGGGGCGGCCAGGGCCGCGGCGCTCGACAGGGCGAACAGCATGGGCGGGCAGTGTCGCATGGGCGGGGCGGGGGTGCTACCCTGGGCCCGGTGTGCGGAGGCAGCGGTGCAGAGCGGCAGGAGGCTCATCGGCGGGGTGGCGGTGGCGGGGCTCCTCGGCTGCGCGGCGGAGCCCGCGGCCGCCCGGCCGGACGCGGCGGCGCCCTTCACCGACAGCCTGCCCGCGGCCCGCATCGACGCCGGCCCGGTGCGGGCCGAGGTCGCCCCCGGCGGGGACCTGCGGCTGGTCGGCCCCGGAGCGCCGTCGGGCGTGGTGGACCGCGGGGTCTCCGCCGAGCTGGCCGTGTCGCCCGATGGCCGTTGGCTCGTCTACGCGCGCCGCACCGTCGGCGAAAGCACGGATCTCGCGCGGGTCCCGCTGCCCGCCGGGGCGCCGGTCGAAGCCATCACGGACTGGGACGGGAGCGAGGACCGCCCGGTCTTCTCGCCAGACGGCGGGCAGCTCGCCTTCGTCAGCGGGCGCACGGGCATCGCCAGCCTGTACCGGATGCCCTGGCCGCCGGGCGCGGGCGCCGCGGTGCAGTGGACGAACGTGGGCTTGGAGGACGTCCCTCGCGTGCCGGGGCAGCCCCCGCCGGGCTTCATCCCGCCGCCGGCCGCGGGCGTTCGTTGGGCGGACGACGGCCGCCTGCACTTCGAGGCCGAGGGGCGCACCTGGGCCGTGGCTCTCCCATGATCGCCGTCGCCGTCGCGCTCCTCTGGGCCTCCACGGGCCCTGCCGTCGCCCAGCAGTACTCGTTCCCCAGCTCGGCCGACGACATCCGCCACTTCTACCCGACGGCCTACATGGACCGCGGTGGCCGCGACTGGAACTGCGGCTCGGTCTACTATTCGGGGCACCGCGGCTCGGACTTCGGCGTCGGCTCCTGGTCCGGCATGGCGGCCGGCCGCGACATCACGGCCGCCGCGGACGGCGTCGTCACCACCGCGCACGATGGCGAGTTCGACGCCTGCACCACCGGCCGCTGCGCCGGCGGCTGCGGCAACATGGTCGTCATCCGGCACGCCGACGGCCGCTCCACTTGGTACTGCCACTTTAAAAAATGGACGGTCCTCGTCTCCCGTGGCCAGACGGTGCGCTGCGGGCAAAAGCTCGGCGAAGCCGGCTCCTCCGGCTACTCCACCGGCCCGCACCTGCACTTTGCCCCCTGGCGGAGCACCGCGATCGAGCCCTTTCAGGGGTCCTGCGGCTCCTCGTCCTCTTCCTGGATCAACCAGGGCGTCTACCGCCGCTTGCCGGCCAACACCTGCGCCTCGGCCGACGGCGACGGCGACGGCTACACCACCGGCAGCGGGGACTGCGACGACGGGGACCCTTCGGTGAGCCCGGGCGCGACCGAACTCTGCAACGGCCGCGACGACGACTGCGACGGCCTGCGCGATGAGGCCGACGCCGCCGACGCCCCCACCTGGTACACGGACGGGGACGGCGATGGCTTCGGAGACCCGGCGACGGGGGTGCGCGCGTGCACCGCACCGCCCGGCACGGTGGCCGACAACACCGACTGCGACGACACGGACCCCTTCATCTACCCGGGGGCGCTGGAGCTCTGTAGCGGCGAAGACGAGGACTGCGACGGCGTCCTCGACGAAGACTTCGATCTCGACGCCGACGCCTTCCGGACCTGCGACGGCGATTGCGACGACACGGACCCGTCTCGCAACCCGGGCGTGCCGGAGGTCGAGGACCACCTCGACAACGACTGCGACTGGCGGGTCGACGAGGGCGGCCTCTCCTACGACGACGACGGGGACGGCTGGTCCGACGACGCGGGGGACTGCGACGACGGCGACGCGCTCGCCTTCCCCGGCGCGCCCGAGATGCCCGACGGCGGGGACGACGACTGCGACGGGCGGGTGGACGAGGGCACCGTCGCGGTGGACGACGACGGGGACGGCGTCTCCGAGCAGGCCGGCGACTGCGACGACGCGGACGCGTCGGTCTTCCCGGGCGCGTCGGAGGCGGCGGGCGGCGGGGACGACGACTGCGACGGGCGGGTGGACGAGGGGACCGCGCTCTTCGACGACGACGGCGACAGCTTCGCCGAGTCCGCCGGGGACTGCGACGACCGCGCGCGGACGGTCTTCCCCGGGGCGCCGGAGCTGCCCGACGGCGTGGACAACGACTGCGACGGCGGGGTGGACGAGGGCACCGCCCGGGTGGACGACGACGGCGACGGCTGGGCGGAGCAAGACGGCGACTGCGACGACGCCGACCCGGGGGTGTACCCGGGCGCGGGCGAGCTGCCGGACGGGATGGACCAGGACTGCAACTTCCTCGTGGACGACGGGACCGATCTGTGGGACGACGACCACGACGGCTGGGCGGAGGTGGATGGCGACTGCGACGATCTCGACCCGGCCGCCTTCCCTGGCGCCGCCGAGCGGGAGAACGGCCGCGACGACAGCTGCGACGGCCGGGTGGACGAAGGCACCCGCGCGGCGGACGACGACAAGGACGGCTGGGCGGAGCTGGACGGCGACTGCGATGACGCCGACGGCACCCGCTTCCCGGGCGCACCGGAGCAGGTGGACGGCGTGGACGACGACTGCGACGGCACCCGCGACGAGGACACGCCCGTCTCCGACGACGACCTCGACGGCTGGGCGGAGGCGGACGGCGACTGCGACGACGGGGACCCGCGGCGCCACCCCGAGGCCGTGGAGCCGCCCGGAGAGGGCGATCTGGACTGCGATGGGGCGGTGGCCTC
>JBEIVK010000563.1:0-3170 GCA_040373935.1 Alphaproteobacteria bacterium | reverse complement strand
GTCGGCACGGTGCACCCGGACATCCAGCACTGCCGCGTGAACGCAGACGACGTCTTCGTCTGTTTCGCCTACCAGAACTTCGTGGCGGGCTTCCAGAACCCCCTGGTCGTGGGCTTCTACATCGTGGCGCAGGTGGCCCTCGGGCTTCACCTCGCGCACGGCGTGTGGTCCATGCTCCGGACGCTGGGCCTCGCCAATCCGCGCTACGACCTCCTCACCCGGCGGGCCGCCACGGCCTTCGGGACGGTGGTCACGCTCGGCAACATCTCCATGCCCATCGCCGTCCTGGCGGGCCTCGTCAAGTAGTCCAGACCGGGGCGAGGAACACCCATGTCCATCGAGCTCAAGAGCGCGGCGCCCGACGGTCCCATCGAGACCTCCTGGGATCGCCACCGGTTCAACATCAAGATCGTGAACCCCGCCAACAAGCGGAAGTACACGGTCATCGTCGTGGGCACGGGCCTCGCGGGGGCGGCGGCCGCCGCCACCATGGGCGAGCTCGGCTACAACGTGCTGTGCTTCACGTTCCATGACAGCCCGCGGCGCGCGCACAGCATCGCGGCGCAGGGCGGCATCAACGCCGCCAAGAACTACACCAACGACGGCGACAGCGTCTGGCGCCTGTTCTACGACACCGTGAAGGGCGGCGATTACCGGGCGCGGGAGGCCAACGTCTACCGCCTCGCCCAGGTGTCGCTCAACATCATCGACCAAGCGACGGCCCAGGGCGTGCCTTTCGCGCGGGACTACGGCGGCCTGCTCGACAACCGCTCGTTCGGCGGGTCGCTCGTCAGCCGCACGTTCTACGCCCGGGGCCAGACGGGGCAGCAGCTCCTGCTCGGCGCCTACCAGGCCCTCGAAAAGACCATCGCCTCCGGCGCCGTGAAGATGTTCACGCGGCACGAGATGCTGGATGTCGTCACGGTCAATGGCCACGCGAAGGGCATCATCGCGCGGGACCTCGTGGGTGGGCAGATCAAGTCCTACGCCGCCGATGCGGTGGTGCTCGCCACCGGTGGGTACAGCAACGTCTTCTACCTGTCCACCAACGCGATGGCGTGCAACGTCACGGCGACGTGGCGGGCGGCGCGGCGCGGGGCCTTGTTCGCCAATCCCTGCTACACGCAGATCCACCCGACGGCGATCCCGACCTCGGGGGCCAACCAGAGCAAGCTCACGCTCATGTCCGAGTCGTTGCGCAACGACGGGCGGGTGTGGGCGCCGAAGAACCCGTCTGACGGCTGGGACGCCAAGACGGGCAAGGTCGGCCGCAATCCGAACGACATCCCCGAGTCTGAGCGGGATTACTACCTCGAGCGGCAGTACCCGTCCTTCGGCAACCTCGTGCCGCGCGACATCGCGTCGCGCGCCGCCAAGCGCTTGTGCGACGAGGGGCGCGGCGTGGCCTACGACGGCCGCGGCACCTACCTCGACTTCCGCGACTCCATCAAGCGGCTCGGGAAGGACAAGATCGAGGCGCGCTACGGCAACCTCTTCGAGATGTACGAGCGCATCACCGGCGAGAACCCCTACGAAACGCCGATGCGCATGTACCCGGCGCCGCACTACACGATGGGCGGGCTGTGGGTCGATTACAACCTGATGAGCAACGTGCCGGGACTGTTCGTCATCGGCGAGGCGAACTTCTCGGACCACGGCGCGAACCGCCTGGGCGCGTCGGCGCTGATGCAGGGCCTGGCGGACGGCTACTTCATCGCTCCGATGACCATCGGCGGCTACCTCGCCGGCCAGAAGGGCGGCGCGGTGTCGGCGGAGGCGCCGGAGTTCAAGGGGGTTGAGGACGAGGTGCGCGGCCGCCTCTCCAAGCTGCTCTCGGCGAAGGGCAAGCGTCCGGTGGATTCGTTCCACCGCGAGCTGGGCGTGCTCATGATCGACAAGTGCGGAATGTCGCGCACCGAGGAGGGCCTGAAGGGGGCCATCGCCCGCGTGTCCGAGATCCGCGACGAGTTCTGGTCCAACGTGAGCGTCCCCGGCTCCGAGCGGGGGCTCAACCAGTCGCTGGAGAAGGCCGGCCGCGTGGCCGACTTCCTGGAGTTCGCGGAGGTCATGCTGCATGACGCCCTGGAGCGCCGGGAGTCGTGCGGCGGGCACTTCCGCGAAGAGAGCCAATGGGATGACGGTGAGGCCAAGCGCGACGACGCCAACTACTGCCACGTCGCCGCTTGGGAGTTCACCGGGGTGGGACAGGCGCCGAGGCTGCACAAGGAACCCCTCGAGTTCAAGAACGTGCCCCTCTCCACGCGGAGCTACAAGTGAACCTCACCCTCAAAGTCTGGAAGCAGGACGGCCCTGACGCCCCGGGCCGCTTCGAGACCTACGCCGCCGCGGGCATCACCGAGCACATGAGCTTCCTCGAGATGCTCGATGTGGTCAACGAGAAGCTCGAGGGCGAGGGCAAGGAGCCCATCGCCTTCGAGTCGGACTGCCGCGAGGGCATCTGCGGCACCTGCGGCTGCGTCGTCAACGGGCGCCCGCACGGCCCGAAGGCCCGCACCACCCTCTGCCAGCTTCACATGCGCGAGTTCAAGGACGGGGACACCCTCGTGCTCGAGCCCTTCCGCGCGCGTGCGTTCAAGGTGGTGAAGGACCTCATCATCGACCGCTCCTCCTTCGACCGCATCATCCAGGCGGGCGGCTACATCTCGGTGCGCACGGGCTCTGCCCCGGACGCGCACGCGGTGCCCGTCAACAAGGACGACGCGGATCGCGCCTTTGACGCGGCGGCCTGCATCGGCTGCGGCGCGTGTGTGGCGTCCTGTCCGAACGCGGCGGCGATGCTGTTCACCGGCGCGAAGGTGACCCACCTCGGACTGCTGCCGCAGGGGCAGCCGGAGCGCTACGAGCGCGCGGCCAAGATGGTCGAGCAGATGGACAAAGAGGACTTCGGTCACTGCACCAACTTCGGGGAGTGCAGCGTGGCCTGCCCCAAGGGCATCCCGCTCGATGTCATCGGCCGGATGAACCAAGACTACCTGAAGGCGCAGGTCAAGCTTCGGCAGGCCTGATTCGCCGGGTCGCGGGGCGAGGCGCGGGGGGGCCGACTCCGCGCCTCGTTTGCGTTTTGGGGCAGGGGAAACCAAGGTTTCCCCCGCAACGCCCCCTTCCTTTTGGGTTCCGACCGCGCGCCGGAGGCGCCAGGCGCTTGAGGC
>JBEIVK010000973.1:0-1601 GCA_040373935.1 Alphaproteobacteria bacterium | reverse complement strand
CGGGTGGCGGACTCCGGCGCGGCCCTCGGGGGCGCCGGGCCCGTGGCCGTGCGGCGCGGGCGGGCGGTGCCGGACGCGGAGGTGGTCGTCGGGCCGCGCATCGGCATCGAGGCCGCGGATGCCGCAGACCGGGCGCTGCCGTGGAACTGGCGCTGGGTCGGGCCGGAGGGCCTGCGCGGGCGAGGGAAGGGGGCGTTACGGGGGAAACCGTTGGTTTCCCCTGTCCCCGGACGATGAAGGCGGCGGCGGGGAGCGTTCGGGCCCGGCGGGGTCAGGCGAAGGGGGCGCGTGGCGGCGCGAGGGCGCCGGCCCAGTCGCCCAGCTCGACGGGGCGGCCGGCCTCGAGGCGGAGCACGTCCATCGGGCAGACCTCGACGCAGATGCCGCACTGGATGCACGCGGCGTTGCCGTTGTGCAGTGGCTCTTGCCGTTGGGCGAAGGCCATGACCTCGATGCCCATCTGGCAATGGCGCGTGCAGGCGCCGCACGAGATGCAGCGCGGGGTGGACGTGATGACCGGGCGGGCGATGCGCGCGGCCAGCACCTCCATCCAGGCGCGCAGGGGGCACCAGAAGCGGCACCAGAAGCGGTTTCCGAGCACCGGATAGAGGGCGACGCCGAGCACGCTGGCGAGGGCGAAGTCGACCGCGAGGCCGTACCAGTGGCGCGCGAAGGCGGTGGTGTCGGCCCAGGCGCCGGAGCGGACGAGGCCCCAGGCGTCGGCGAGCAGCAAGCCCGTGACGGGCACGGCGAGGGCAAAGACGAGGCGGCCGCCCCACTCGGCGCGTTGGGCGCGGGGGCCGCGCGGCGCGAGGTCGCGGAAGAGGTCTCCCACGGTCTCGGCGAGGCCGCCGCAGCCGCAGAGGGTGGAGCAGAAGGCTTGACCGTTGCGGCGGACGTAGAGCGGGATGAGGATGAAGCTGCTGACGGCGCCTGCGGCGAGCCAGCCGAGGGCGGCCGCGGTGTCGCCGCCGGCCCAGCTTGGCGCGTCGACGAGGGACCAGATGGACAGCGGCCAGGGGACCGACAGCGCGTAGGCCTTCCAGGGGCGGTCGATGACGAGGGGCGCGAGCAGCTCCGGCACACCGAACAGGAAGACGGCTTGGAAGCCGATGAGCTGGGCGTAGCGCGCGCGCTGGCCGGGGCCGCGGTGGCGGGCCATGGCGCGAACGCCGAAGGCGGCGATGGCGAGGGTGTATGCGACGGTGCCCCAAAATGCGCCGTCGACCGTGCGAAAGCCCAGGTCGGCATGAAGCAGGCCCGGCAGGCCGGCGAGGGGATCGCCGGGGCCGACCGGGAAGTGAGGCCGGCGGGCGACCCAGGCCCCGCCCGTGCAGGCCGCGCCGGTGCCGCCCACGCAGTCTGCCCCGGCCTTGAGCAGGTAGAACAGCCAGGTGAACACCGCGAAGGCGCCGACCCAGGCGACGCGGCGGGCGTCCCACGCCCCGCGCAGGCGCACCCCGGCCGCCCGCAGCAGGGCGAGCGGCGGGCGGGCGCCCAGGCGGGCGAAAAGGGCGTCGGCCTGCACGGACGCAGGCCCGTCCGGGGTGTCGAGCGTCGCGCGCAGCCCCGTGCCCGCGGGCTCGAGCGCGCGCAGGGCG
>JBEIVK010000777.1:0-2134 GCA_040373935.1 Alphaproteobacteria bacterium | reverse complement strand
GCCGGAGAGACCGGGTGCCGCGCGGTGGGCGGCCGCCCGCCGCGTGGCAGCCGCCCGTGGGTTGCCCGGTCCGGTGGGCCGCGCGGCGCGGCGGCGGCTGGGATTTGCCGCGGTTTTAGGTGGGCCCGGGCTCGGAGCCGCCGGAGGGTGGGCGGGGCGGGAGGCGGAGCACGGGCGCGCCGGTGGGAGGACGCAGGAGACGGGGCGCGCCCCCGGCGCGGAGCGAGGCGGGGTTTGCCTGGGTGGGGGCGTGGCCGTGGTCGTGGCGGTGGCCGTGGGTGTGGTCGTGGCCGTGGCCGTGCGTGTGATCGTGCGCGTGTGCGTGGCTGGCGCCGAGGTGGAACAGCTCCGCGACCCAGGCGCGGGCGCCGGCCCGCCAGAGGCTCCAGCCGACGAGGAGGGTGAGGAGGGCGGAGCCAAGGGCGGCGCCGAGGCCGTGGGCGTGGCTGGGGGCGTCGACGACGACGACGGGGGGACCGGCGGGGAGGAGCTGGTTGGCGAGGGCGGCGAGGGCCCAGGCGGTGGGGATGGCGGCGCCGAGGAGGGCGAGGAGGCCCCGGGTGCCGAACCAGCGCCGGACGAAGACGAGGGTGGCGACGTTGGTCGCCGGGCCGAGGAGGAGGCCGACCAGAACGGCGCCGGCGGACAGGCCTTTCTGCCAGATGACGGCGGCGAGCGGGGTGGCGGCGGAGGCGCAGACGTAGGATGGGACGGCGAGGAGGGTGACGAGCGGTACGTCCCAGCCGGAGCGGCCGAGGGCCGCGAGGTCTTCGGCGGGGAGGTAGACCTCGATGTACGCGGCGAGGAGGAGGCCGGCGCCGACCCAGGGGCCGGTGTGGAGAACCAGGGCGTCGAGGGCGCGCACGAAGCGGACGCCGAAGGGGCCATGGGTGGCGCCGCCGAGGGCGGGCAGGGCGGTGGGCGCGCCCCCGCGGGCGACGACGAGGCCGACCGCGACGCCCGCCCCGACGGCGAGGCTGAGCGAGCCGAACAGCCGCAGCAGCGCGAAGGGCCAGCCGAGGAAGCGGACGGACAGGGCCACGGTCTCGACGCCGAGCTCGGGGGTGGCGAGCAGGAAGCCGACGACGAGGGCGGCGGCGGCGCCGCGACGGGCCAAGGTCTCGGCGAGGGGGAGTACGCCGCAGGCGCACAGGGGCAGGGGTGCGCCGACGATGGCGCCGCGAAGGGCGCCCCCGAAAAGGCCCTGCGTCTGAAAGAAGCGGGCGGGCAGGCGGGCGCCGAGCGCCTGGACCGCGGCCCCGAGCACGAGCCCCACGAGGAGCAGGGGGGCGGCCTCGGCGGTGAGCTCCGCGAGGGCGCCCAGAAAGACAAGCTCGGGGCTGGCGGGGCCGTGCCCGGCGGGGCCGTGGTGGTGATCCAGGCCCAGCATGTGTCCGGCGAGCGGCAGGATGAGGCCGGCGACCAGGGCCAGCAGGTCGGCCGTGCGGGCGGCGGGTGTGCCGGGGGCGCCGCCTTCGAGGCCGTGCCCCAACAGGTGCAGGAGGAGGCCGGCGAGCGCGGCCTGCAAGGGCGCTTGGACGGCGGTGAGCGCCGGGTGCGCGGCCAGCGGGTGCCCGAGGATGACGCCCAGCGTGGTGGCGGCGAGGAGCCCGGCCAGCAGGCGGCCGGGACGCGGGCGCGCCGGGAGCAGGGCGACGGCGACGAGCGGGGTGGTGTGGGCGGCGACCGCGAGCGCGACCCCGGCGCCGCTGCCGTCGAGGCCCGCCGCGCCGACCTGCACGCCGTCCATCGCTTGGTGCAGACCCAACGCGCCGAGGGCGAGCCATCGCCCGGCCGGGGCCGTGGACGGGCGCAGCCGCCGCAGCGCCCGCTCGAGCAGCCAGGGGGCGAGAAGCCCGGCCGCAAAGAGCCCGAGCGCCGGCGCGCCCGCGGCGGCCGCGGCCTCTGGCAGCAGGTTGGCGAGCACCACCGAGAGCGCGGCCGCAAAGGCAAAGGTGCGCGCCGGGCCCAGGAAGGGACCGAGGCGGGCGGGCGCACGCGCGAGCAGGGCCCCGAGCAGCACCGGCACCAGCGCGGCGATGAGGGCCGGGACCATGAGCGCGCCTAGCCGAGGCGCGATGGGATCGCAACCGCGGCCCGGCCGCAACGGCGGGGGCGGGCGCGCCCGGCCGGG
>JBEIVK010000683.1:0-2565 GCA_040373935.1 Alphaproteobacteria bacterium | reverse complement strand
GCCGCGACCCCGGCGGAGGCCCGCCGCCGGCGCGACGCGCCGGCGGGACGCCCCGCGCGCTCAGACCGCCGCGCCGAGGAGGCCGAGGAGGCGGTCCAGGTCGTCTTTTGAGCGGAAGGGGATGACGATGCGCCCGCCGCGGCCGCGGGACTCGACCTTCACGGGGGCGCCGAGCGCGCGGGCGGCGGCTTCGCTGGCCTGGACGACGCCGGGCGCGGGGCCGGTGCTGGGGCGGCGGGGCCGCGGGGAGAGCAGCTCGGAGACCAGCTTTTCGGTGGCGCGCACGGAGAGGCCGCGGCTCGTCGTCTCGCGCAGGGCGCGGCGCAGGCGGTCTTCGTCGGGGAGGGCGAGCAGGGCCTTGCCGTGGCCGGCGCTGATGTCGCCGGCGCGCAGGGCTTCGAGCGCGAAGTCGGGGAGCTTGAGGAGCCGGATGTGGTTGGCGACGGTCGCGCGGTCTTTGCCGACGCGGCGGGCGACCTCGGACTGGGTGAGGCCGAAGTCGTCGACGAGGCGGCGGTAGGACTCGGCGACCTCGAGGGCGTCGAGGTCTTCGCGCTGGAGGTTTTCGACGAGGGCGAGCTCGAGTTGCTCGCGGGAGTCGAGGTTGTCGCGAACCCAGCAGGGGACCTCTTCGAGGCCGGCGAGGCCGGCGGCGCGCAGGCGGCGCTCGCCGGCGACGAGGACCCAGCCGTCGCCGCGCTCGCTGCGGCGCACGAGCAGGGGCGTGATGATGCCGTTGTGCTTGATGGACTCGGCGAGCTGGTCCAGCGCGGCGGGCGCGAAGGAGAAGCGCGGCTGCTCGGGGTTGGGGCGGATGCGGTCGAGGCGGATCATCCGCAGACCGTCGCCGTGGTTGCCGGCGAGGGGCGCGGGCAGCGGGGCGTCGTCGGAGAAGGCGGGGATGAGGGCGGCGAGGCCGCGGCCCAGCACCGGGCGGGAGGGCCGGGGGGTGGCCATCACGCACCCCCGAGGATGAAGCGGGACTTCGGCGCGTCGTCGGCGGCGCGGAGGTCTTCGGTGGACTCGCCGCGCTCGCGGCGCAGCAGCTCGGTGGCGAGGGTGCTGTAGGCGATGGCGCCGCGGGAGAGGGGGTCGTAGGCGTGGATGGGCTTGCCGAAGGACGGGGCCTCGCCGAGCCGGATGTTGCGGGGAACCTCGGTGAGGAAGACCTCCTCGCCGAAGACCTGGCGGGCCTGGTCGCAGACGTCGCGGCCGAGCTTGGTGCGGCGGTCCACCATGGTCAGGACGATGCCGGAGCGCTCGAGGTCGCGGTTGAGGCCGCCCTTGCGGACCTGGGACACGGCGCGGAGGAGCTCGGAGAGGCCCTCCATCGCGTAGTACTCGGCCTGGAGCGGGACGATGACGCCGTTGGCGGCGCAGAGCGCGTTGACGGTGAGCATGCCGAGGGAGGGCGGGCAGTCGAGGATGACGTGGTCGTAGTCGGTGGCCCAGCGGGCCAGCGCGTCGCGCAGGAGGAACTCGCGGTTGTCGCTGTCGACCAGCTCGACCTCGAGGCCGACGAGCTCGCGGGTGGCGGGGGCGAGGTGCAGGCCGTCGATGTCGGTGGGGAGGATGACCTCGGGCAGCTCGCGGAAGCCGAGCAGGACGTCGGCGATGCCCATCTGCACGGCGGACTTGGGGTGGCCGACGCCGGAGGAGCCGTTGCCCTGGGGATCCAGGTCGATGAGGAGGACGCGCTTGTCCTCCAGGGCGAGGGCCGAGGCGAGGTTGATGGAGGTCGTCGTCTTGCCGACGCCCCCCTTCTGGTTGGTGATGGCGTAGATGCGCGGCATGGCGGGGAGCCCGGGCGGAGGGAGGGAGGGAGGAGGGGCGCCGTGGGGCGGCGGTGTTCCACGGGGGAACGGGGTGGCCTGCGGGGGGCAGGCCGGCGGGAGATCCCCACCGTAGCGGATCACTCTTGTCAGCGCAAGACCTCCCCGGAGGTTCCGTCGAGGGATCGGGGAACACCGGGGAACACCGGGGAACATCGTGGAACCCCCGGCGGCGCGCCGCGGCGCGGGGGCTCAGCGCGGGGCGGGCGCGACCCCGGCGACCCAGTCGAGCAGCGCGTCGGCCTGCTGCGCGGGGAGGGCGGCGGCGCGGACGGCGCGGGCGGCGACGGCCTCGACGCGGCGCTGGAGGCCGATGGCGGTGGCGCAGGCCCGCCAGGCGGCGAGCAGGCTGGGCAGGAGGCCCGGCCCCGGGTCCGTGCGGTCCAGGGCGGCCTCCAGCCAGCGGGCGGCGCGGGGCTCTTCGCCGAGGGACCACACGAGGGCGGCGGCGGCGGCGGCCTCGGCGAGCGGGGCCTCGGGGTCGAAGAGCACGCGCTCGGCGGCCTGGAGGGCGGCGTCGACCCGGCCCTCGGCGGCCAGCGCCTCCGCGACCACCCGCCGCGCCTGGGCGCGCAGGGGCGCCGGCTCGACGGCCTCGGCCTCGCGGCGGGCGGCGTCGGCGTCGCCGTGGGCGGCGAGGCGCAGCGTGAGCACGAAGCCGCTGGGGCGGGCCGGACCGAGCGGGTCGTCGGGCGGGACCCAGGCGGGCAGGCCGCCGGCCGCGCGCAGGGCG
>JBEIVK010000107.1:0-9546 GCA_040373935.1 Alphaproteobacteria bacterium | reverse complement strand
GCCGGCCGGGCGCTGCCCGCGGGCGCCGGCCCCAGCACGGTCGACAAGGGAGGGCGCCGGAGCGCCGGAGCGGACGCGGGGGTCGCGCCCGCCGCCGCGCGCTTCTCGCGGAGCAAGGCGAGGGCCGCCTGACCGTTCGCCGGCCGCTGGGCCGGGTCTTTCGCGGCCAAGGTGGCGATGACGTCGGCGAGCCAGGGCGGGCAGCGGAGCGTGGGGGCCACCTGGGCGGCGTCTCCCACGCCCTCGACCGTGTGCCACATCCGCTTGCGCGCCGCATCGCCGTGCGGGGCGGCCGCGAGCCCCGTGAGCATCTCCCACGCGACGAGGCCCACCGCGTACACGTCGCTGCTCGCCGTGCCGCCGCTCCCACTCATGCGCTCGGGCGCCAGGTAGTCGAGGGCGCTCGCCGTGTGGGGCAGCGTGGCCGCCTGCGCGCCGTCCGCCGCGCGGCCGATGCCGAAGTCCAGGATGACGATGCGGCCGTCGTCGCACCAGTAGACGTTGCGCGGCTTGAGGTTGCGGTGGAGCACGCCCGCCGCGTGGGCGTAGCCCAGCCCGTCGAGCATCGCCTCCAGCACCGACACGGCGGTGTCCACCGGGAGGGGCCAGCCGGCGAGGCGGTCGTGCAGGTCCTGGCCACGCAGCAGCTCCAGCACCATCGCCACCTGGTCGCCCTGCACCACGAGCTCTCGAAAGGTGACGATGTTCGGGTGGCGAAACTTATCGAGCTGCCGGCACTCGCGCTTCAGCGCGTCCAAGAAGCGGGCGTCTTGCGCCAGGGCGGGCGACACCACCTTGACCGCGACGCGAAGCTCGTCGTCGTGGACGTGGACGCCCTCGTACACCTCGCCGTAGGTGCCGGAGCCCAGCTTGCGGACGAGGCGGTAGTGGCTGACTTGGGACCCGATCATGGAGGCTGCGCCCGGGGGAAACGCGGAGGAACGTCCGCAAAGGGTATGTCACCCGGGCGCCCGGGTCCAGCGCGCGCACGTGGGGTATCCCCGCGAACGCGCCACCTGCCCCCGGGGCGCGCAGGAAGGGGGCGTTACGGGGGAAACCTTGGTTTCCCCTGTCCCCAAACCCGAACCCGACGACACGGCGCACCGAACGCCGGGCTTCAGCCGACGCGCGCGTTGCAGACCCCGCACTGGCGAGGGTCCCCGCGGTAGACGGACAGGCGGGCCTGGAGGCAGCCGGAGTGGAAGGTCTGGCCGCAGCCGTGGGCGCAGTCGGCGCGGACATCGGGGGTGACGGGGCCGCCGCAGATGCCGCAAGGGACGGTGGTGACGGCTTGCTGGGCGGCCTGGACGGCCTGGGGCTGGAGCGGCGGCAGGGGCTCGACGGCGCCCCACCAGGCGAGCCAGCCGACGAGGAGGCCGAGGGCCCCGGAGATGACGCCGGGCACGGACTCGGCATAGACGCGGCCGACGGGCGCGCCGGCGACGACGCCGGGCAGGAAGACGAGCACGAAGACGAGCAGCAGGAGGACGAAGCCGGTGGCGGGGACGCGGGCCTGGTTGCCGCGGCCGCCCCAGAGGTGCCGGGCGACGCCGAGGCACAAGAAGCCGAGGCCGAGGCCGGGGGCCATCACGGTGAAGGTGCTGCGCTGCACGGTGAGGGCGGCGCCCCAGCCGACGGCGTACAGCATGACCATGAAGAGGCTGCCGACGAGGGCGAGCGTGCCCTTGCCGGTGTAGCCGCGGTTGGCCGGGTAGTCCGGCACCTGCTCGGCGACCCCGCTGCCGGGCGGCGGCTCGGGCAGGAGGTAGACGAGCTCGCCGTCCACGACGCCGAGGGCGCCGAGGGTCTCTTCGTCTTGGAGGAGGCGGCCGCGCGCCCGCAGCCAGTAGAGCCGGCGGCGCCCGCCCTCCCAGTACGCGGACAGGCCGGCGTCCCGCGCGATGCGCTGGGTGAGGTCCCGCGCCGGGAGGTACGTGGGGACCTGCAAGTCCAGGGTGAAGGACTTCATGTCCACCACCTGCACGCGGAGGTTCACCGTCTGCTGGGCTGGGACGGCCCCGTGCGGGGCGGCCCCCGGAGGCAGCCCCCCGACGAGGCTCACCGCTGGGCCTCAACCGTGCGCTCGAGCTCTTCGGCGATCTTTTGCAGGGGCTGAAGAAGCCGCTCGAAGTTGCCGAACCAGCGCAGCCAAACCTCGTCGCCCTGGTCGGGCGCCGGGACCTCGGCGTTGACGCGGCGCACGAACTCCTTGAAGCGCTCGATGCGCTCCATCGTCGTCGGCAGCGGGGAGTAGAAGTCGTGGGCGTAGGCGATGAGGGAGCCGGCCACGCGGTAGAGCACGCGGTCGCTCGTGCCTTCTTCGATGAGGAGAAACTCGGAGCTGACGAGCGCGCTGTTGAACGCGAGGGCGCCGAGGTCCAGCTCTTGCAGGAGGCGGGTGCGGAAGAGGTTGGTCTGGATCTTGCGGTTGACCCGGATGAACTCGACGACCCGCGGCTTGAGGTAGGACTCGGCCGCGCGGTCTTGGCGGCCGGCGCGGGGCACGGGCAGCGGCGCCTGCACCATGCGGCCGAGGCGCACGTTGATGCGCGCGAGGGCCACGGCGTCGCGCAAGTCCTCTTCGACGGGGTGGAGCCGCGGCGCGCAGGTCTCGCGCACGCGGGCGGCCGCGCGCTCGGAGGTGTCGAAGATGGGGCGGAGGTCCGTGTCGTCGGGGGCCTCGGCGTGGGCGAGCCAGAGCATGTACTCGCCGTCCTTTTTGGGGACCTCGAGCGGCACGCCCACGGGCTCGGCCAGGAGGACGCCCTGGCCTTCGCGGGTGATGCCGTAGCCCTTCTCGATGATGGCGACGTAGCGCTCGCCCTTCTGCTGGAGCTCGACCTTGAGCCCCTGCACGATGCCGTGCCCGTGCAGGTAGCTGTTGTGGCGGGCGAGGTTCTTGCGGTGGTAGCCCTGCTCGTCCGCGAAGTCCTGGGCCGTCAGGCACAGGCCCTCGAAGGGGCGGAGGCGCCGCAAGGGGGAGTGTTCGGTGCTCATCCGGAGCCCTCGGCAAACGCGATGGTGAAGGTCACATGCCCGGGCTTCTCGTGGGTGGTGATCCACGAGATGCGGCGCAGCACGCCGCTCGCCCGCTCCCCGAAGCGCCGGGCGAACAAGTCCCGGCGTTCCAGGGTGACGCAGAAGAAGGTGGTCTTCGCGCGGTCGGGCCGCACGATGTAGGTGGCGGGCGGCTCGCCGCGCTCGTAGCGCTCCTCGACGGTGCGCCCGCCGGCGAGCGTCATCTGGCCGAGCACCGCGCCGCGGGGCTTCTGGCGCTCGGCGACGCGGACGCGCGTGCCGGTGAGGACCTCGATCATCTCCTCGAGGCCGGCCCGGGTGCCGCGCGTGCGGTAGAGGCGGATGCTTCGCCGCACCAGCTCGCGCTGCTGGTGGACGGGGAGGCTCTCGTCCAGCTCGAAGCCCACCCAGGACGCCACCCACGGCAGGAAGCGCGGGTCGGCGGTCATCGGGTCGGTGAGCTGCGGGATGCGGTCGATGCGGTCCGTGACCGTCGTCATCAAGTGCTGGAACAGGAACAGGAAGCGGCGGAACTGGTCGGCCGCGTGCACGTCGACGGCGGTGGTCTGCTCTTCGGGGCGGGCGCCCCACTGGCGCGCGCTGCGCTCGGTGACCTGCGCGAGGTCCCGGCGGCGGGTGGCCGACGCGCCCTGGTAGATGCCGGGCAGGAAGCGCAGGTAGCTCTTGACCGGCACGTAGAGGACGATGCGGTCGTTGGGGCCGAGCACGGGGAGCTGGCCGCCGCCGTCCACCTCGAGCACGGCGCGCAGCTCGATGAGGTCCTCGGGGACGAAGTAGGTGGCCGGGCTGCCGTCCGGGAGCGTGCGCTCGGCGCGGACCCACACCGACGGGCCGCCGCCCGCCGGCACGACCTCGGCCTCCCGCACGTGGCCCAGGCGCTCGCCGCGCCGCGCCTCGGCGAGCCGGAACTCGACCGGATTGCCCATGCTGCGGGCGAGGAAGGTGCGCGCGTCGTGGATGGGGAAGCCCACGCGCACGACCTCTTCCAAGGCGCGGAAGTCCGAGGGCGCCCGGCGAATGGGGCCGGGCAGACGGGGGGCCAGCCAGTTGCCGCTCACTCGCCCAGCTCCTCGGTGCGCACGCGCACGCGCCGGACGACGAAGAGGTCGTGCTCACCGAGCACGAGGCTGGGGGCGCCGTCGCCCTCGTTCCAGCCGGGCTCGGCCCGCGGGTCTGCCTTGGACATGTCGTAGAGGGCGACCTGCACGACGTGCCGCACCTCGGGCAGATCCCCGACGAGCCGGGCGAAGTCCGCCGCGTAGAGCGTGCCCTTGAAGGGCCAGCCCTCGCCGTCCAGCCCGCCCGCGTAGGGATCGAGGAAGCGGCGCACCCACTTCTCGGCGGCTTCGCGCACCTGCACGCTGTTGGCGGTGGGGCGCAGCCGCAGCTCGACCGACACGTCGATGGGCAGGAATGTGGCGAGACGGACGACCGGGTCCACGTTGACGAGGCAGCGGCGCTTCAGGTAGCGCGAGACGTGATCCCGCAAGCCAGCGCCGAGGAAGGGGTCCGGGACGGACTCGCCGTCGCGGCGGTGGGGCAGGATGATGACCTCGACGCGGCCGTCGTGGTCCATGCTGCCCTCGCAGGCGGCCCGCGCGATCTCGCCCGACGCCTCCTTGGCGATGATCTCGAAGTCGGCCCGGGTGACGGCGCGGTCTCGCGAGGTGAGGATGGACGGGGCCCGCCGCACGATCTCGGAGATCGTCTCGGCGTCCCGGCCACCGCTGGCCGGCAGGAGGTTGGTGACGTCCACCGCGTCCGAGGCGCCCTCCACGACGACGATCTCGTGCGGGCCGACGTTGGAGCGCGCGCCCGGCACGACCCGGTACGCCTCGACGATGACGTTGTTGCTGCCCACCGGCAGCATCCGGCCGTTGATGCCGTTGCCGAAGGTGAGCGTGCCGTCCACCGGGTCCACGGTGAAGACGCGGTCGTCCTTCGTGGTGGTCGTCATGGCGTCGACGCGCTTCCACTGGACCTTCTCGCCGCGGTCGTCCTCGATGAGCACCTTGATGTCGTCGAACTGGTCCGGCCGGCGGAAGAGCGGGCGCTCGCCCTCGCCCGGGTGCAGGTACAGCGGGCGGTGGAGCAGGGAGATCGACTGGTTCGGCACGCCGAGGCCGCTCGAGCGCTCGCTGCGCACGGTGTAGAGCGCCACGGCGTCCACGGTGTTGAGCAGGATGTGCGTCACCGGCGGCAGCGGCGGGAGCGCGGCGGCCTGCAAGTCGCCGGGCAGCACGAAGCGCCCCCGCAACCAGAAGCCGTCCTCGGGGGCGTCGGGCACCTCGGGCAGCGGGAACTCGAGCACGCCCGAGGCCGCCATGTCATAGGTGCGGCCCTGCTGGCCCTGGGCGTCCGCGAAGCCCTGGAGGCGCACCCAGCCGGTGCGGCCGTGGCCGCGGTCCTCGAGCAGCTCCCACTCGACGGACACGCCCTCGGGCAAGAAGGCCTCGCCCCGGCAGCGGAACTGCAAGGCGTGGCGCGCGCCGGCGGGCAGCGGCTTGTCGAACTGGAGGTACAGCGCCTGGTTGTCCTCCTCGATCTGCACGAAGTCGTAGAACGGGAAGAACTCGGAGAGGCGGCCCGTCTCGCGGGTGACCAGCCGGGTGAGGCGCTGGTTTTGGTCCCGGTAGTCGAGCTGGGCCATCTTCGGGTTGGTCATCGGCTGCTCGTACATGTCGCTGCCGATGGTCTTGTCGACGCCGAGCCGGATGCCGTACACCCTGAGCGCGATGGGGTGCTGGACCTTCTTTTCGTCCTGCCCCGTGAGCGAGGACTTGATCAGCTCCAGCCGCAGCCAGGTGGTCTCCAGCTCGCCCACGCTGTCGCGCGCGAGGCCACGGAGCTGGGTCTTCGGATCCAGCACGATGCGGATCTTGCGCTTCGCCGCGCGCTTCCCGCCCTCTTCGTCCAACGTGGAGAAGGTGAACTTGGAGTAGACCTTGTCCTCGCTCCACACGACGCGCCAGGAGTCCTCGGCGCGGTAGGTGAGCTGCAAGTCGTAGAGCGCGGCGGGCTCCTCGACCAGCTCGCCGTTCATCTCAAAGCCGACCTCCAGCTCCATGAGCACCGGCGCTTGGGGGCGGTTCTCGAAGAGGTCCGACCCGATGTAGAGGCGGCGGCCGATGGTGGGCGGGATGATGGGCGAGATCTGGAAGGGGGACCACGGCCCCTCCGAGAGCGGCAGGCGCTCGACCCGGCGCGGATCTTCGCCGGCGGCCAGCACGACCTCGACCGGGCGCATCCAGTTGAGGTCCACCTCGAGATCCGCCGCGAGGTTGCGGATCCAGGCGGTCTCCACGCGCTCGGCGCGGAGGTTCACGCCGTCCGTGGCCATGTCGGGAAGCGGCCCGGTGATGACGACCAGCGTCTTCTCGACGCGGACCCGCTCGGCCGGCACCGGCTCCCAGGACTCGCCGCGGCGGTAGAACCAGCGGTAGTTGGGCAGGGTGCCGGAGCGTCAGGCCTGCACGCCGCGTTCCACGATGGCGAGGCGCAGGGTCCAGCCCTCCTTGATCGGCGGCAAATCCTGCAGCACGAACTCGAGCGTGCGGCCCCGGGCCCGCACCTCCCAGTTGTTGATGCGGCGCTCCTCGCCGCCGCGGTCGTCCTTCCAGGAGACCTCGAGATCCTTCTCCATGCGGGCGGCGAGCCACTCTTCCCAGGCCAGGCGGCCGCGGACCCACCAGCGAGACTCGGCGATGGGCTCGGGCAGGCGCACGCGGGTGCCGCCCATCGAGAAGTCGATGGGCAGGATGCCGGGCATGGCCGTCTCGAGCGCGAGCTCCGGCATGCCGAGCTGCTCGTCGTCGTCCTCGACGGTCTCGACGGGGACCCACCCTTCGGCCGTGGGGTACTCCCACCGGAAGAACGGCACAAGCGACAGCCCGTCCGACGGGCGCCGCACCCGCAGGCGGCCGACCGGGCGGCCCTCGGCGGGATCCACGTCCATCAGGCGGAAGTCGTCGTGCGCGACGTAGAGGAACTGGTGGGGCGTGTAGGCGTCCGGCCCGAACTCCACGGGGTCAAGGTCGAAGAACTGCACGCCGCGCCCGTTGGCGAAGGCCACGGCGGCCGCGTGGTCATCCCAGGCGGTGAAGGGGATCTCCCGCACCGCAGGGCGGCGCCCGCCCTTCACGGCCATGATGCGCACGACCCGGGCGTCGTGGACGGTCAGGCGGTCCGTCGTCACGAACTCGAGGGCCTGGTTGTCCTCGCGCTGGCGGGTGGCGCAGCGGGTGAAAGGCGGCAGCTCGACCGGACGATCCACCCGCGGCGTGAACGTGACGGGCCCCACGGCGGGGCGCGCGCGCTTGCGCTCCTCGCCGATGAAGTTGAGGAAGTGGACGTAGGTCTTGTCCGGCACGCGATTGAGCCGGTAGATCGTCAGCTCCGTCATCCAGGCGAACAGCTGGACGAGGGTCATCCCCGGGTCGGCGTCGGAGAGGTTGGTCCACTCCGGACAGTACTGCGGGATCAGCCGGCGGGCTTCGGCGAGGATGTCGGCGTAGCGCCGGTCGTCCAGGTTCGGAGGCTTGATGGGCATCGGCCGCTTCGCAAGGCAGGAGGGAGACTAGCGCGACACGCCGGACACGACGTGGGACAGGCGCTCGACCGCCCCGGTGGAGACGATCTTGTACACCACTTCGACGCGGATGGCCCCGGTTGGGTCCGGGTTGGCCTGGACGTCCTGGACCTCGATCCGCGGCTCCCAGCGGCGAAGCGCCTCTTCGACGTGACGCGCCGCGATGTGGCCCGTGTTGCGCGTGGCCGGCGCGAACAACAGCTGGTGGATGCGACAGCCGAACTCGGGGAGCATCTGCCGCTCCCCGGGCTGCGTGCCCAGGATGATCGTGATGTTCTGGCGGATGTTCTCTTCGAACTCGGACAGGGCCACTCCACCCGTCGCCGGGTTGAAGTGGAAGGGGAAGGCCCATCCTCGGCCGAGGAACTCCTTGGGGACGTTCACGCGTGCCTCCGGGCCGGACCGCCGGCCGCGGCCAGTCTAACCGACCGGGGCCGGCCGGGGCTTGGCCGCGATGCCGGGATCAGGTGCCCTGCGTGTTGGAGCAGAAGGTGATCTCGGTCGTGTAGCCGGTCGCGGCGCTGATGATGTGGCGCGTCGACATCACGTAGAACTTGCCGTTGAGATTCTTCGCGAGGCCTTTGAACTCCACGACACCGCCGGCGCGAATCTCGTCGTTGCCGCGGACGGTGGCGGTGCCACGGCAGAACTGCCGGGCGAGGCGCTCCATCTCGGCCTTCGCGATCTCGGTGGCCTGGGCCTGCGACGACACCGGCACGTCCGTGATGTAGGCGACCGACTCGCCAAACTTCGACGCGACCTGCGCGCCGACCTGCCCGCCGCCGACTGGCGTGACATCGCCGATGGACGCGGTGCCGACGATCTCTTCCTTCTTTTTGATGTCCCAGCCGCGCACAACGACCTTCTGGACGAGGTCCGTCGTGTTGTAGCCGACCTTGAAGGAGCGCAAGCTCTCGCCCATCTCGACGGTCACCGTCTGGCCGCCGAAGCTCGCCTTCTTGAACTCGAGCTTGTCGTCGACGACCGACACGAGGAAGTTGTTGCGGGCCGCGAGGCGCTTGATGAACGCGATGTTCGATTCGTTGCGCTGCAGGATGTAGGCGTGCGTGTCGGGGGTGGCGTCGGCGTCGACGGAGAGCTTGGACTCACCGCCCACCTCGGAGGCCACGTCCGAGTCCTTCATCTTTTCCCAGAACCGGGTTTTCCGGCCGCGGCCCAGGCGGTGCATCTTGTCGAGGCAGCGCAGGGTGATGGTGCTCGTCCCATCGATCTGGTAGGACGGCTCCGTCGCGATGATCTCACCGGTGAAGATGGGCTTCTTGCCCTTGCCGAGGCTGCACTTCACCTCGTCGCCGATGTTGAAGTTCCACTCCGGTGAATGCTCCGTGCCGCCGAAGCGGACCGTGAGCAGGTTCACCATGTCGATGTGGTCCTCGAGGACGATCTGCTCGACGCCGTCGGCGTTCGCCTGGACGAACTCCTTGCCGGCGATTTCGAGGTGGTAGCCGGTGGCGGTGCTCTGCTGGCTGGGCATGGCGGCCTCTCAGCTCCGGCGGGGGGCGGCGAGGCGCGTGCCGGCCGGGACGTTGAAGGGATCGTCGATGCCGTTCTGCTCGCAGAGGGCGGCGGTCGAGGTGCCCATGCGCAGCGCGACGGCGGTGACCGTCTCGCCCGCGCGCATGGTGACGAGCTGGACGGGGGTCGAGTCGTACATCGACCCGCCCGAGCCGTTCTCGTAGGCCTTCTCGTCGTCCGGCCACTCCTTGATCTTCACCGCGCACTTGGCGCGGAGCGGCTTCCCATCGGGCGAGAACATCAGGTAGGTCGTGTTGACCGACTCGATGACGCCGACGATGCGGTTGCTGCCCCACTGGAACCAGATCCGCGGCGGGCGCTTCTTTTGCACCTGCTGGGCCTGGCCATCCTGGGCTTCATGGATGGGGTTGGTGAGGAACAGG
>JBEIVK010000506.1:0-3481 GCA_040373935.1 Alphaproteobacteria bacterium | reverse complement strand
GCCTCCACCACCGCGGGCTCGCCCGGCATCACCTCGGTGGTGGACCGCGGCGACGTCGGGTCCATCTACTACATCGGCGTGCCCGAGTTCACGTTCTCCGCGACCGAAGGCCCCAACTTCGGCGTCGCCCACCTCTACCGGGACGGCCGCGTCATGCTGCAGTACGGCCCGGTCGACATGAACGACGGCGCCAACGGCTGGTCTTGCGGCAACACCGGCCAGGGCTCCACGGACCTCTCGGCGGCCGACGCCGCCCTGCCCGGCGGCTCGCTCGGCATCGGCACCGGCCTCCAGAACGGCACCTGGGAGTTCTTCACCCTCAGCAACGACATGGACAACCGCTCCTACATGTTCTGCCCGCGTGGTGAAGGTGTCGACAGCGACGGCGACGGCTTCGCCGACAACTGCGACTACGCGCCCAACAACGCGTCGCTGTACCCCGGCCGCTGATTCGTCCGCCCGGTCGCTTTGCCCCGGGAGCGCGCCCGTCGCCTCCCGGGGCTTCTTCGTCTGGGGGCAGGGGAAACCCAGGTTTCCCCCGCTACGCCCCCTTCCTTCCGCTGCACGCCGCCGCGCGCGCTTGACGCCGGCGGTGCGCCCGGGCACTGTAGCCGCGGGGGTCCAGCGTGCGTCCGATGGTTGGGAACCTGCTCTTCGGGCTGGCCGTGTCCTGCGGTCCCGGCAAGGCCCCGGGCGACTCCGGCGGCGCGCCCGAGGCCCGGCCCCCCGCGCCGGCCGTCGCCCCTGGCGCGCCGGTCCTGCGGCGGCTCACCCGCGCCCAGTACGACGCGTCGATCGACGATCTCCTCGGCCCCGGGCTCGTCCTGCCCGCCGCCCTCGAGCCGGACCACGAGGAGTCCGGCCTCGCGGTGGTGGGCGCCGGGGTCGGCGCGGTGTCCGCCCTCGGCGTCGAGCGCTACGAGGACGCCGCGCTGTCGCTCGCCGGGCAGGTCGTGGCGGATCCCGCGCGGCGCGCGCGGGTGCTCTCCTGCACGCCGGAGGGCCCCCAGCGCGCGGCCCGCGGCGGCCGCCCGGCCACGGTCTTGCGTTTTCACGACGCGGGGGCGGCCATCGTCGGCGTCGAGCTGGGCGCCAGTCACGTCTCGGCCGTCCAGACGGATCTGCGCGGCCGCATCCTTGACACGCTCCGCCAGGAGCACGACGTCCAGGGCGACCCGGACGGCGCCCTTGCCCTCATCGGCCGCTTCACGGAGCGCCTCGTCCAGGCCGCGTCGGTCCCCGTGTTGGGCGTGGGCGTCGGTGTTCCCTCGCCGCTCCGCCTCGACCAGCCCGGTCGCCTCTCGCCGCATCTCCTGCCTCGCTGGCGCCACATCGACCTGCACGCTTGGCTCAGCGACCGACTGGGGCTGCCCGTGTCCATCGACAACGACGCCAACCTCGGGGCCCTCGCCGAGCACTGGTGGGGCGCCGCCCAGGGCTTCGAGGACTTCGCCTACATCAAGGTCGCCACCGGGGTGGGCGCCGGCATCATCAGCCGGGGGCAGATCCTCCGCGGCGCCGCGGGCAGCGCCGGCGAGATCGGCCACACCGCCATCGACCCCCACGGCCCGCGCTGCCGGTGCGGGCTGCACGGCTGCCTCGAGGCGCTGGTGGGCACGCAATCCCTCCTCGAGCGCGCGGCGGCCCTGCCCTCCCACCCGAAGTGGGCCTGCCCGCGCCCCACGCTGCCGGCGCTGATTCAGGCCGCCCACGCTGGCGATCCCGAGGCCGCGGGCCTGACCCGCGCCACCGGCCACTGGCTCGGCATCGCGGTGTCCAACCTGCTCAACCTCCTCAACCCGGGCCGCGTCGTGTTGGGCGGCCACCTCGTGGCGGCCGGCGCCCTTCTCCTCGACCCGCTCCGGGCCGCCCTCGCCGAGCGCTCCCTTTGGACTTCCCTGGAGGGCGCGCAAGTGGTGGTCAGCCAACTGCCCCGGGAGGGCGTGGCCTTGGGCGCCGCCACCCTGGTGCTTCAGCAGGCCCTCTCGGATCCCAACCGGCTTCTCGCTCGTCCCGCGCCGCAGGCTTGAGCCTGCGGCGCCTTCTGCCACCCACCCGCCCTCGGAGGACCACGATGACCACCCGACTCCTCTCGCTCCTCACCTTGGGGGCGGCGCTCTCGCTCACTGCTTGCGGCAACAAGGGGGTCGACGGGGAGACCGGCGCGTCCGAGGCCGACGCGGACACCGACGCGGACAGCGACGCGGACAGCGACGCGGACAGCGACGCGGACACCGACGCGGACAGCGACGCGGACAGCGACGGCGACGGCAGCCTGGCCGATGAAGACTGCGACGACAACAACGCCGCGGTCTACCCGGGCGCCGACGAGGTCTGCGACGGCGCTGACAACGACTGCGACGGCTTGTCGGACAACAACCCGGTGGACGGCACCACGTTCTACGTCGACGCTGACGGCGACGCCTTCGGCGACGACACCCAGACGATCTCCGAGTGCTCCATCTCGGACGGCGGCCCCGGCTACGCGGAGCAGGGCGGCGACTGCAACGACGCCGACCCCAACACTTACCCGGGCGCGCCCGAGCAGTACGACTTCGGTGACAACGACTGCGACGCCCTGGTGGACGAGGACATCACCACCTGCATCTACTACCGGGACTTCGACGGCGACCTCTGGGGCGACGACCTGGACCAGACCGGTTGCGATGCCCCGGATGGCTACACCGCCAACGGCGGCGACTGCAACGACGTCGACCCTCGGGTGAACCCCTCAGCCGCCGAGGTCTGCGACGGCGTCGACAACGACTGCGATGGTTCCAGCGACAACGTCGTGTGGTACCAGGACGTCGACGGCGACGGGTACGGCGACGCCGCGGCCCTCACCTACGCGGGCTGCACCAGCGTCCCCGCCGGCTACGTCCTCAACGACGACGACTGCGACGACAGCAACGCCTTCGCCAGCCCCGTCGCCTACGAGAACCCGGTGGACGGCTCGGACAACGACTGCGACGGCGCCATCGACGGGGCGGACACGGACGTGCCCGTGACCCCCGCCTTCTTCGACTCCCGCGGCTCCCCCGACGACGACGACGGCCAGGCGGTCATCAACTTCAGCGGGATGTCCTTCCCGTTCTGCGGCAGCACCTACACGTCGGCCAGGCTCGGCACCAACGGCTTCTTGCAGTTCGGCGGCACCTGCGCGGTCGCCGGCGACTTCAGCGAGTCCGTGGGGGACCTCAGCGGCGCCTCGGCCTGCCGCCGCGTCGCCGTCTTCCACGACGACCTGGACCACGGCGCCTCCACCACCGCGGGCTCGCCCGGCATCACCTCGGTGGTGGACCGCGGCGACGTCGTGTCCATCTACTACATCGGCGTCCCCGAGTACTCGCTCTCTGCGACCGAAGCCCCCAATTTCGGCGTCGCCCACCTCTACCGGGACGGCCGCGTCATGCTGCAGTACGGCCCGGTCGACATGAACGACGGCGCCAACGGCTGGTCTTGCGGCAACACCGGCCAGGGC
>JBEIVK010000332.1:0-4848 GCA_040373935.1 Alphaproteobacteria bacterium | reverse complement strand
CCTCCGGCCGCTGGCGCGGCGACGCCCGGGCCGGGGGCCTCGCGCGCATCCCCATCGGCCAGCGCAACGCGGCGCTGGCGCTGGCGCCCCCGCTCAGGGGCAGGAGCCGAGGCCGATGCCGTCCATGCCGATGCCCAGGCCCCACGTCCGCGTGACGCTGCCTCCCATCGTGAAGCGCACGAGGGTGCTGCTGGTGGTGCTCGTCCCGGACTCCCCCGAGGTCACGAGGCCGATCCAGTCGCCGTTGTCGCTGTCGTAGGCCATGTCGAAGAGGTTGCTGCCGCTGAGGCCGCTCGGGTTGCTGTAGCTGGCGACCGTGGCGTAGCTGGTGCTCAGCGCGCGGAAGGACGAGCTGGAGCCGTTCCACATCGAGACGTAGAGGTGCACTCCGTCGGTGGCGACGCCCTGGCCGGCGGTGCAGCCCTGCGGGTAGGAGCCGACCTCCGTGCCAGCGAAGGTGTAGACCTTCACGGTGCAGTCGTTGCGGCTCATCACGACGAGCTGGCCGTTGAACACCGCCACGTGCTTGGGGTAGGCGTACGGGGTGGACACGATCTTCGAGGTGTTGCGGTAGATGCCGTCCCCAAAGTGCTCGACCACGAAGTAGTCGGTGGTGCCCTCGTCGGCGTTGCAGTCGGTGTCGTTGCCCTGCTGGCTGTGGAAGGCGGTGAGCGCGGTCGCCGAGACGGAGGGGGCCCACTCCCAGGTGCGGTTGGCGTTGCGCTCGGAGAGCAGAAACACCCCCGTGAAGGCCGAGTCGGCGGCGATGCTCACGCTGTCGGCGGCGGTGGCCCCCGTGTCGTCGCCGTCATCGGGGGTGGCCACGCAGACCCAGACCTCGCCCGCGGCGGGGTCGGCCCCGCTCACCGTGTCGCCCGGCCAGTCGGTGGTCAGCGCGCCCGTGTGGGGCAGGCCGTCGGCCGTCCAGGCCATCGTGTAGGTGACCGTGTCGCCATCGGCGTCGGCGCTGGCGGTGGTGATCTCGCACCAGAGCTCATCGCCCTCGACGGGCGCGGCGGGGTCGATCGCCACGACGGGGGCGGTGGGCGGCGCGTTGGAGATGGTGAGCGGGCCGCTGAGTCTGGTGGTGGTGGCGGTGCCGTCCGTCGCCGAGACGAAGACCGTCACGACCTCGTGCTTGTCGAAGCCCACCGTGGCCGAGCTGCCGTCGAGGGTGGCCGAGGCCCCTGTCTGCACCTCCACCCCGTCGACGTACCAGGTGTAGGTGACGCTGAGCGGGTCGCCGTCGGCGTCGGCGAGGGTGGCCGCGGCGGTGAGGGTGTCGTTCGTGAAGGCGAGGCTGGGGCTGAGCCCGAGGCCGCTGATGGTGGGCGCCGAGTTGAGCACCGTGGCGCTCACGGAGGCGGAGGTCACGCCCGCGTCGCCGTCGTCGGCGGTGGCGGTGCAGGTCAGCAGGTCGCCCGGGTTGTCGGCCACGGTGACGGTGTAGGTGGGGCCGGTGGAGCCGTCCTGCCAGACATAGCGGAGGGCGGGCACATCGCCCGGGTCGGCGTCGGTGGCGCTGGCGCTGCAGGTGAGGGTCTGGCCCACCCGCGCGGTGGAGGCGGAGAGGGTGGGCCCGGTGAGCGCCGGCGCCGTGTTGATGACGGTGAGCTCGGCCTGGGCGCTCGGGCCCGAACCCGTCCCGTCGGTGGGGGTGACGACCACGCGGTAGGTGCGGTGCTTGGTGGTGCTGGCCGCGGGGAAGGTTGGGCCCACCGAGGCGCCGCTGGGCGCGCCGTCCTCGAACCAGGCGTAGGCGTAGGTGACGGAGCCCGAGCCGTCAGGGTCGACCGAGCCGCTGGCCGTGGCGGTGAGCGTGTCGGTGGTGGTGGCGGGGCTCGGGCCCAGGTCCACGGTGGGCGCGGTGGGCAGCTCGTTGACGGTGAGGCGCAGGGTCTCGGTGTCGGAGAGGCCGTCGGGGTCCGTGGCGCGGACGGTGATGAGGTGCGGCCCCGGGGAGAGGGCATCGGTCCAGGCGGCGGCGGCCCCGGCGGCGTCGGCCCCGGCCGTGGAGAAGACCCCGTCCACGTCGGAGGCCCAGGTGAAGGCCAGGGTGGTGGTGGGGTGATCGGCGTCGGTGACGGTGGCGGCGAAGTCGACGACCTCGCCCTCGTTGACCGTGCCGCCCGAGGTGGGCGCGGTGAGGGTGAGCTCGGGGGGCTGACCCACGGTGACGACCACGAGGTCGGTGCAGGTGGCCCCCACCTCGTCGGCGGCGGTGAGGGTGACGGTGTGCGTCGCCGCGCTGAGGTCGCGCGTGGAGAAGGTGACCTCGCCCGCGCTCGTGGGCGTGGAGGTGCGCAGCAGGCCGTCGACGTCGCTGGTCCAGGTGACGGAGAGCCAGTCGGAGGGCACGTCCACGTCGGCCACGACGCCCTCGAAGCGCAGCTCCTCGCCGAAGGCCGCGGTGGCCCCATCGGCCGGGGCCGTGACGCCGCAGGAGGGCGGGGAGTTGGGGGCGCCCACCCGGATGGTGGCGCTGGCGCGGCCCTGCTTGCCCGTGGAGTCGGTGACGGTGAGGGTGAGGAAGTGCTCGCCCTCCTGCAGGTTGACCGCGCCGAGCAGGCCGCCCTCGGAGTCGGGGGTGGAGAAGGGGCCCTCGAGGGGGCCGTCGAGGCTGGAGGCCCAGGCCACGGTGAGCGCCTCGGGGTCGTCTTCGGCGTCGGAGACCGTGCCCTCGAGCGGGATGAGCTGGTCCGCGTAGTAGACGCCCTCCGCGGTGGGCGAGGCGATGTCGGCGAGGGGGGCGTCGGTGGGCACCACCCCGAGCAGCGCCCGGTCGCTGCCCGAGCCGCCCGCGGGGTCGCGCACCTCGAGCACCAGCTCGCCGCCGGTGGGCGCGAAGGCGTGGGCGCAGGTGACGAGGCCGGTGCCGTCCGGGACGGAGCCGGGGCAGACCTCCTCCCCGTCCACCAGCCATGAGACGGCGAGGTCTTCGAGGCTGTGGTTGGGGTCGCCCACGACCCCACGCAGGGTCTCGGGCTCGCCCTCGCGCACGGTGTCGCCGCTGGCGTGGCTGCGGAGCTCGGCCGTGGGCGCGGAGTTGAACTTGGTGACCCCAGCGTCGGAGCAAGCCGCGAGGGCGAGCAAGGGGGCGGTCCAACGGACGGTCCAGCGGGCAGGGCGCGGGCGCATCGGGGCTCCGGGCGACGGGCGGGACGGGCGCCTCAGCTCCCGCGGTCGGAGGTATAGCCGAAGGGGCTGAGCCGCCGCGGCACGGGGCGGTGGCGCGCGGGCGCACCCACGCGGAAGATCCGCGCGGCGACAGGGAGAAGCCCCGCAGTCCGAGGGCCGCATGGTCGGCGTCGACGACAACGCGCAGGCGGTCGACGGCGGCGCGCAGGCCCCCGGGCGGCGGCAGGTCGCCCCGGCGGCCGGCGGCGTGGGTGCGGCCGGCGGAGAGGGGCTGGAAGGCGCTGCCGTCCGCGATGGAGCCGCACGGGCACGCCCGCGTCGCGCAGGCCGCGGGTGGTGTCGCGCGTGGGGGGGTGAGCGGGCTCATGGGGCGCTCGGCCTCGCCGAAAATCCGGGCGCGGCGCTGGAAGCGCTGGGACTGCGCGGCGCGGACGCCGGCCGGCCACGCCCCCGGCCCATCACCAGAGCGCGCGCGCCCCCGCCGTCGCCATGCGGTTCGCGCGGGAACGCACGCTCGCCTCCCGCGCGCGCGCGGTGCACAGACGCCGAGGGTCGGGGTGGATTCCCACGCGCAGGAGATCGAGCCGGTCGGCGTCCCAGCAGGCGCGCACGGCCGCGTCGCCCTCGAGCGCGCCGTCGCTGTGCAGACGCATCGCTTCGCAGAGGCGCTCGAAGTCGGCGGCGCTCAGCTCCGTGAGCACCCCGTCGCGGCGGAGCCCCGCCGCGAAGTCGGCGGCGCGGCTGCCATGTCCGGGGTCCCACCCGTCGTTCTGCCGCTGCGAGTCGTGGAGGAACGCGAACCACGCGAGGATCGCCGGGTCGACCCCCTCGGCCATCGCGAGTCCGCGCCCGTGGAACCACACGCGGCTCCAGTGGGGGAGCCCATGGATTCCATCGCGGACGCGCAGCCGAAACTGCGGCCGCACGACGGCGAGCGCCTTGTGGACGATGGCCGTCGTGCGGGCGCGCTCCGAGGACGGGATCAGGGGTTGCGCCATCGCTCCACCTCCCCTCCCACGGACGGCCCCGGCAGAGGCCAACCGGGCCCAGGAGCGCTTGCGTGCCCTCCCGGCAGGCGCGCACGGCGCCGACGGACCGGCTGGCGCGGGGGAGGCCAGAGCGTGGACCGCAGGACCGGACTCCACATCCAGGACGTCCGCGCCGCCCGCTTCTTGGCGGGCGCCACAGGCGGATCGTCGCCGCGGCCCTCGCCCGCCGGCAAGACCGGCGCGGCCCGGCCTCGGGCGGTGCCCCCCGTGAGCTTGGGCGTCCCATCCGGCACACGGGCGACGGTGCGGGAGGGCCGGGGGTGGCGGCGTGGGCCGCCGTCGCGGCCTGGGTGCCCGGCGATGGGCGGCGGTGCGCCGGCGCCCCCTCCGGCCGCTGGCGCGACCAAGCCCGGACCGGCCGCCGCCCGCCCGCGGCGCGACAGGAAGGGGGCGTTACGGGGGAAACCTTGGTTTCCCCTGTCCGCATCCCCACCACCCCGCGCCCCCTCAGCCAAGGGCCACCGCGCACAAGGCGTCGAGGGCGGCGGCCCGGGGGCCAGGCCGGGCCTTGGCGCGGCGGCTGGCCCAGGTGTCCCGCCGAAGGGCGCTCTCAGGCGGGACTTCGTTGATGAGGCGCTCGAGCGCGTGGGCGGCGGCGGGCAGGGCCTCCGGCGGGACCGCCTGCCGAAGATGGGCGACCGCCGCGTCGATCAGCGCGCTG
>JBEIVK010000815.1:0-1977 GCA_040373935.1 Alphaproteobacteria bacterium | reverse complement strand
CTTCGTGTACGGGCACCTCGCCGACGAAGGCTGGATGGACGCCTGCGCGGGCCCGCTGCTGCGGCGGCGGGCGGCCCTGGGCGCGCGGGTGGCGGTCTGGGCGGACATCCAGAAAAAGCACGCGTCGCACGCCGCGTCGGCCGACCTGGACGTGGCGGCGTGGGCGCGGGGCGCGGCCTTTTGCGGGGCGGACGCGGTCGTGGTGACGGGGGCCGAGACGGGGGCGGCGACGGCGGCGGGAGATCTGGCGGCGGCGCGGGCGGGCGGCCTGCCCGTGGTGGTCGGCTCGGGGGTGACGCCGGCAGGCGCGGCGGCCGTCGCGGGCCTCGCCGATGGCCTCATCGTGGGGACGGCGCTCAAGCACGGCGGGGACTGGCGGGCGCCGGTGGACCGCGCGCGGGTGGAGGCGCTGCGCCGCGCGCTGGGGGCCTGACGCCGATCAGCGTGCGCGGCGTTGGTGGGCGGGGCGGCCGGTGGTTAGGTGCGCGGCCTCCTCGGGAGCCCGCGATGACTCAATCGGTGCCTGTCGTCCACCTGTCCGACTTTGACCGCGGGGGCGCCCTGCGCGCCGACTTCATCCGCACGGTCGGCGACGCCATCAAGGACCTCGGCTTCGTCCGGGTCAAGGGCCACGAGGTCACGCCGGCCGTCACGGCGCCGGCCTACCGCGCCGTGCGCGACTTCTTCGAGCAGCCCGAGGCCGTGAAGCGCAGCTACATCGTGCCCAACGGCGCGGGGCAGCGCGGCTACACGCCCTTTGGCGCCGAGCACGCCAAGGGCAACCCGTCGCCGGACCTCAAGGAGTTCTGGCACGTCGGCCGCGAGCTGCCGCCCGCCCACGCGCTGTACCCGGCGTACTCGCCCAACATCTGGCCGCAGGAGGTCGAGGGCTTCAAGGACGCCATGCTGGCCCTCTACCGCAGCCTCGAGGTCGCCTCCAACCGTCTGCTGCGCGCGCTGGCGCTCTACCTGGGCGAGCCGGAGGACACCTTCACCCGGCTGACGGACAACGGGAACACCGTCCTGCGGGCCTTGCGCTACCCGCCGCTCACGGGCATCGAGATCGAGCCCGGCGCGGTGCGCGCCGCCGCCCACGAGGACATCAACTTCATCACGCTGCTCATCGCCTCCACGGCGGACGGCCTGCAGCTGCTCCGGCGGGACGGCACCTGGCTCTCGGTCAACGCCGAGCCGGGCGAGATCGTCGCCGACTCCGGCGACATGCTCTCCCGCGTCACCAACGGCGTCATCCCCGCCACCACCCACCGCGTCGTCAACCCGGACGACGCGCGGACGGAGCGGTTCAGCATGCCCTTCTTCGTCCATCCCCGGCCCGAGGCCGTGCTCTCGGTGCTGCCGCAGTTCCGGGGCGCCGGCTTCCCGCCGCCCCCGGCCGACATCACGGGGCAGGGCTTCTTGGACGAGCGCCTCGCCGAGATTGGGCTGAAGAAGAAGGCGTAGGCGCGCGCGGGCGCGGCGGCCGGGCGGGGGCGGGGGCCTCCGCCCGGGTTGCGTTTTGGGGTGGGGTTGGGGTGGCGGTGGGGTGGGAGGGGAGCGAGGCGGCTGAGCGGTGGGTCGCTGCGGGGCGGGGCGGGGCGGGGGAAGAGCCCGCGTGGTTGGGGTGGGGGGAGGTGGGCGTCGCGGCGGGGCGCTCGCGGTGCGCGGTGGGGTGGCGTGGCAGACGCGGTTTCGGACGCCTCATGTTGGGCGGGGGACTGCGAGCCAGGGGCGCGGGGGGATGCTTTTCGACGCCCTCGCCAGCGTTTCCGACCCCCTCATGTTCGGGGCAGGGGACTGCGAGCCCCATCATCGGGATGGAGCACGCCGTTCGGGAGTTCATCCCGGTGTTTCAGACCCCTCATGTTCGGGGCAGGGGACTGCGAGTCCGGGTTTCGCGTCAAGGGCGTAATCCGGGGCCGCGCCGAGTTTCAGACCCCTCATGTTCGGGGCAGGGGACTGCGAGGAGTCGCCATGAAG
>JBEIVK010000965.1:0-1613 GCA_040373935.1 Alphaproteobacteria bacterium | reverse complement strand
GTGGGGGCGGCGCCGGGCGCGCCGAAGCGCGGGAACGGCATGCCGAGGGTCTGGTAGACGACGCGCAAGGCGGAGAGCACCGCGGCGCTCTCCGGGCTCTCGATGCTGCCGCTGCGGATCGCGGACTGGACCATCGCCTCGGCGGGGAGGTCTGCCGAGATGTCGATGCCCATCTCTTCGGCGGCGCGCTGGGCGGGGGCGATGGTGTCGCGGAGCATCTGCTCAACGGGATCGCCGCTGCCAGGGACGTAGGCGCCGGCAGCGGTGCGGCCCGGCTGGGCGGCGGCGGAAGCGGCGGCGGCCGGCGGCTCGCGCCCGGCGAGCACGAGCAACGCGACGGAGTTGACGGCCGAGAGGAGGCCAACGCCCACCACCGCCACCTGCCAGCCACGCCCCGCGATCGCCGCCACGCGCCACCCCCGCCGCCTGTCTAGCCCAGCGGCGCTCCGGCGTCCGGCCCTCGTCCGCCGGTTGTGCAGCGGGATACACCGCGAAGGTCGCCCATCCGGGAGCCAGCCTTGACCGCCCCACAGCCGCAGGTCCGCGGTTTTCGCTTCCACGAAGTCATCGGCCAGGGCGGCTTCGGGACGGTGTATCGCGCAGAACGCCTGGGCGAAGGCGGCTTTACGAAGCAGGTGGCGGTGAAGGTGCTGTCGCACACCTTGCCCGAGGGCGGCGAGGAGATCGCGCGGCGCTTCCGGGACGAGGCGCGGGTGCTCGGCATCGTGCGTCACCGCGCCATCGTGCAGGTGGACAGCCTGCTCCAGCTCGAGGGGAGCTGGGCGGTGGTGATGGAGTTCGTGGACGGCGCAGACCTCTCCGAGGTGCTGCGGGAGCGGGGGCCGGTGCCGCTGGGGCCGGTGCTGGAGATCGTCGCGGAGGTCGCCGCCGCCCTCGAAGCCGCCTGGAACGCGCCCGGTCCGGACGGGCGGCCGCTGCACTTGCAGCACCGGGACATCAAGCCCTCCAACGTGCGGCTCACGGCGCAGGGCGAAGTGAAGCTGCTGGATTTCGGGGTGGCGCGGGCGGAGTTTGAGGCCCGCGAGGCCGAGACGCGCTCGCTCATGTTCGGGTCGACGGCGTACATGGCCCCCGAGCGCCACGACGGCGTGGAGAGCCCGGCGGCCGACGTCTACTCCCTCGGCGCGGTGGCCTACGAGCTGCTGGCGGGCAAGCCCTTCGGGCGCCCGGCCACGCACCCGGCGCGCCACGCCGAGCAAATGAAGGAGCGCTTGGCGCCGCTGGCGCGCGAGCTGGGGCCGCGCGGCCCGACGGTGGTCCGCTACCTGGAGCGCCTGCTCGCCTACGACCCGGAGCACCGGCCGGCCACCCGCGACGTCGAGCGGGTGAGCATCACGATGGCCCGCAAGCTGGACGCGCTGACGCTGCGGGACTGGGCGGAGGCGGTGGTGCCGCTGGTGGCCTCGCGGCGCACGCCGGCGCAGGTCGCCGGGGGGATCGAGCCGGGGACGGAGGTCCTGCACGGTCCGTCGGGGGCCGACGCCCCGCTGACGCCACCGCCGACGCCGCGCGTCCTGGGCCCGGTGGCGGCCGACGCGCCCGCTCCGGTGGCCGCGGACGCGCACGCCGACGATGGCGACGCGCACCTCGGC
>JBEIVK010000204.1:0-6549 GCA_040373935.1 Alphaproteobacteria bacterium | reverse complement strand
ATGGCCGGGGCCACGGCGGGAGCGGCGGCCGGTTGCGCGGGGGGCTCGGCCGATGGGAGCAGCGCGGCCGGCGAGCAGTCCCCGCGGACCGCGACCGAGAAGCCCGCGTCAGCGGCGGGTTGCACCCAGGCGGCACAGCGGCGGCCGGCCGCGACGCGCGCGCGCTCCACCTCGGCCTCGAAGTCTCCCGCGGTGGGCACCCGCGCGATCGAGAAGTCCGCGGGATCGGCCTCGCGCAGCGCCTTTCGCACCGCGTCTTCGGCGGCGGCGCCCGCGGTGGCCACGAGGATCGGCTCGGCGGCGCCCACGCGCAACGCGATGAGCTGCTCCCGAAGCGGATCTTCTGCCGCGCTTGCCGCCGCGACCAGCAGCCACCACATTCACGCCTCCGGACACTCGGGCCAACTTGCCCCGGCGCGCGACGATGGGCCACCTTCGCCCCGCGGGCCACGGCGCCGGCGCGAGAGGATCGCGCTGGCCGCCACGGCGAGGGCGGCGAGGCCGGCGGGGCTGGGGGCGGCCGCGCAGCCGCCCGCTTTGGATGGTGCGCCCGTGCGAGACGCGGTGTCCGCGCCGGCGCCCGGGCTCAAGGCGTCCAGAAGCGCCGCGGTGTCGACTTCGCCGTAGCCGTAGAGCGGATGGAAGCCGTTGGCGTCCGCTGTGACGAGCGGCGACGGGCGCGCCGTGTCGACCAGGAGCGCGTGCAGCTCTGCGGCGGTGAGCGCCGGGTCCACCGAAAGGGCCCAGCCGGCGAGGCCCGACACCACGGGCGCGGCCGCGCTGGTGCCGCCGAAGGTCGTGAGCAGGTCGCCGTTCGCGTCGAGGCTCACCGTGGCGCTGGGCGCGGCGACGTCGAGGGCCGGCCCGCTGTTGGAGTAGGCGGTCGGGTAGCCGTAGGTGTCCGTGGCGGCGACGCACAGGACCTCCTCCATCGCAGCCAACTCTTCGAGGCCGACCTCGCGGTCGTCGTTGCCGGCGGCGAAGACCACGAGCGCGCCGCGGCCGTCCCGCGGCTCCACCGTGGCCCGCCGGATGATGGCCGCCAGCGCGTCTGGGACCGGGATGCGGCGGGTGAAGCCCCAGGAGTTGTTGATGACCGCGGCGTCGGCGGCGATCGCGTGCTCGAAGGCCGCCACGTCCGCCGAGAGGCGGCCGCTCCCTTCGCCCAGCATTCGGATGGGCACGATGCTGCACGCTGGGCAAAGCCCCGCGATGCCGACGCCGTTTCCCCGCCGTGCGCCGACGATGGCCGCCACCGCCGTCCCGTGGTCGTCGCAGAGCCCGGCCTCGCCGCCGAAGCAGCCCTCTCCGGGCTCGGGCCGCGGGTCGTCATCGCCGGCGAAGGCGTCAAAGGGCGCGACCACCCCCGGCGCGAGGTCGTCGAGGCCGATCGAGATCCCCGAGTCGATCACGGCCACGCGCACCGCGGCGTCGCCCGTGGACCGCGCATGCAGCGCCTCGATGTCGAGCAGGTCCAGGTACCACTGGCCGTCCCTCCACGGGTCGTCGCTGGCCGGGGCTTGCGCGTCCCAGAGGTAGTCGGGAGAGGCGCCGAGCACGCCCGGCCATGCCGCCATGGCCTCGGCTTGGGCCACCGCCTCGGCGGCGTTCGCCACTGGAAGAAGCCCGCTCCCCATGCCGATGCGATGCGCGCCCGGCGGCAACGTCGCCCCCGGCACCGTGACCAGCACCACCGCCGGCGCGACGCGCAGCAGGACCCCGTCCACGTCGACGCGATCGGCGCCCACGGCCCGCGGCGGGGCGGCCGCGGCGCCGTGCGATAGAGCGAGGATGACGATGACACTCCCCATGGCAGCCTCTCCGGAGACGCGATGACCCGCCCGCTCACAGTCCTCTTCACCGTCACCCTCCTCGCGTGCGCTGGCAAGGGCGAGGGCGACTCCTCCGGCTCCACCGGCGACGACACCGGCGGTGGCGGGGGCAGCACCGAGGACGCAGTCTGCACCGAGCCCTCCGAGATCGCCTGTGAAGACCAGCTCGTGCTGGACCTGTCCTTCCAAACCGACGTGTCGGAGGGCGAGGTCACCACGACGGTCGAGGGCGAGGACTTCGTGTCCGTCATCGACGCGACGGCCGGCGGCTACCAGCAGGCGGCCAGCAACCCGTGGGTGTACGTGCGCTTCACGGATTCCGGCCTGGAAAAGCTGGACATCGACGATGAGACGGCGCTCACCAGCATGGACTGGGACCTCTCGGCCCGGCGCTTCATCATCCGCCTGAACGGCGGCGACTCTGGGCCGTCCTGCGTGGGGGCTGCGGCGTTGTTGGAGGCGCCGTACGAGGAGGTCACCGCCGTCCCCGAGGGCCTCCGCTTCGCGGAGGACGCCTACTACACGCCGGATTGCACCATCGTCAACGACAGCTCGGGCCTTCCCGGCAGCCCCCAGGTCGCGATGGGCGCGTGGTGGAGCTACAGCTCCTGCGTGGCCACCACCGGCTACACGCAGCTCATCCAGCTGGCCAGCGGGCGCGTCGTCAAGGCCCGCGTGGAGACCTACTACGGCAGCGGCCAGGAGGAGTGCAACAGCACCGGGACGCCCGGCGATGACAGCGGCATGCTCACCGTGCGGTGGCGCTTCCTGTGAGCGGAGCAGCGGCGGTGCTCTGGCTCCTCGGGGTCGCCCACGCCGACCGTCCAGACGAGGGCGCGGGGCTTCACCCGTACGACGCCGCCGACGTGCTCTCCGCGGTGGACGGCCCCGAGGGCCGGGTCCGGGTGCACTTCAGCGTGTCCGGCCCCAACGCGACCCTCCTCGACGACGACGACGCAGACGGCGCCCCCGACTTTCCCGCGCTGGTCGCGCAGCGCGGGGAGGCCGTGCTCGACGCCTTCGCTGCGGCGGGTTTCCGCGCACCGGTGGCCGAGGAGGAGCTGGGGCTCGACGGCGCCGGCGGCTCGCCGGCCTTCGACATCTACCTCGTGGACTTCGGTGGGTCGGCGGATGGGCAGTTCGCGGTCGATGCCTGCGCCGGAGACGTCTGCACCGGCCACTTTCTGATTGAGAACGACTTCGCCGGCTATGGCTACCCGGACCTCGCCGAGGCCGTGGAGGTGCTCACCCGGCACGAGCTGTTTCATGCGGTCCAGGCCGCGTACACGCGCACCCTGCCGTCCTGGGCGAGCGAGGGCACGGCCACCTGGGCAGAGGATCTGCTGTCTCCGCCAGTCGACGACTTCTACCGCCTTTGCAGCGCCTATCTGCTGGAGCCCGAGCGCAGCTTGGACCGCCCACCGGCCGGCGTGACGACCGCCTGGTCCTACGGCACCGCGCTGTTCTTCTCCGCGATGTCGTTGGAGCAAGGGCCGGGGGCCATCGCTGTTTTCCTGGAGGAGATGGCCGGGCGCGACGAGGCCGAGGCGGTGGCCGCGATCGACGCGGCCCTGCGCGCCGGGGGCGGCACCCTGCCGTCCACCTTCGCGCGCTTCGCCGTCTGGAACGCCGCGACGGGGCGGCGCCACGGCGAGCTGGAGGGCTGGCCCTTCGGCGACGCGCTCCGCACGGTGAACCCGACCGCCGAGGGCGCCCGCGTGGACGACGAGCTGCGCTTCTACCCGCTCGCCGCTCATTATTTTCGGTTGGACCATCCCGGCGGCCCGCTCGCGTTCGCGACGGCAGAGGACCCGTCGGGCCTCGTGCTGCAGGCGCTGCCGGTCGCGGGTGGGAGGCCCGATGGCCCGGTGCGCGAGGCTGGTGCTTCGGTCGCGCCCCGCGCGCCCGGCGTCCACCCGATCGGTGACCTCCCCGCCGGCGGTGTCTGGGTGGTGGCCGTTGTCCCGGCGCCGCGCGACGAGAGCGTGAAAATCCCCTTCTGCCTTGGGCCTGCCGAGGCGGTCGCCGAGTGCGGCCCTGGACCGGCGGTCGACACCGGCGGTGACACGGCGGCGGGCGGAGTGGCGGGGGCGGCGGCCGAGAATGGGTGCGGGTGCCGGTCCGTTCCCGGCTCTGCCCTGCCCGCGGGGCTCGGGCTCCTGCTGGCGGTCACCGCCGCGCGGCGCGCCAGGAGGCCCACTCCGCCGGCGTGTTGAGGTTCGTCGTCGCGCCCGCCCAGTCGGTGTCGACGGTGTGCGCCGCCCGGAGCGCGCGGTCCAGCGGACCCTCGGCCAAGGCGGCGCGGACCGGGCCGACCTCCACAAAAACCGGGTGCCCGCGGGCACCGCGGTGCACGGGAACGGCAGGCGCTCCCGCGCGGGCCAGCGCGTCACGGACCGCCGGGGGCGCCGGCTCGGCGGCCACCGGGGTGAGGACGGCGGTGTCGGTGGGCGAGAGGCCGTCGAGGCCGCAGAGCAGGCTCTCGCGCGGCCCGGTGCGCGCCCATTCGACGTTCTCCCGCAGCGTCACGCTCCAGCCCGACACCGCCGCCGCGACCGCGCCGGCCGACGCGCCGGTCACCACGATGAGCGCATCGCAGCACGGCGCCAAGGCGCGCAAGTGCGCGCAAACCAAGGGGCCACCCTCCACGGGGAGCAGCGCCTTGGGCATGCCCATGCGCCGCCCGGCCCCTGCCGCGAGCACCACGCCCCAGCGCATCTCCACCTCCGGCCGCCGTGGGTTAGCCCGGGGCCGATGGCGCGGCTGGGGTGCATCGTCGGGCTCGGGTTGGCCCTCGCGGGTTGCGGGCCGCGGGTGGCGCCGGCCCCCGTCGCCGACGAGCGGTTTACCGTCCAGCTCGAGGGGAGCTTCGCCACCGTCCAGTCCGCGGGCCCCTCCATCCCCGTCCCCGGTCCCTTCACCGAGTCATGGACGTTGGACCTTCTCATCGTCCCTCTCGAAGCCCACCCGGACGACAGCATCACCCGGCGTTGGACCATCGTTGCGGCGGTGGACGCCGCGGGCGCGGCGCTGCCGCTCACCGGGCGGGTCTTCGATGTCCGGCAGTTCCCCTCGGGCGAGCTGCTTCAGCTTGGGCACGTCGGCCGCGCGGTCGGGCCCGGCTACGGAATGGAGGCGTGGGACCTGTTGTTCTTCGCCGTGTCGCCGAAGGTTCCCGCCGTCGGGCGTCAGCCGGTCCGCAGCACCACCGGATGGACGACCCCCTTCGGCCTCGGCCGCTCCCAGCGCCTCATCCACAGCGCCATCTGGGCCCTCGCTCCCCTGGCGCCCGGCGATCCGCCGGGGGCGCTCGCGGTCACCTGGGCAGATCCGGTCGCGCTCGAAGGCCGCGGGACGGACCGCGGGGTCGATCCGGCGCCGGAGGTGCGGTGGGATGGTCGCGGGGGTGAGGGGCGGGTGGTCCTGGCCCGCGACGGCGGCGCGCTGCTCTCGCACCGCTTGCGTCTGGAGCGGCAGGCAACGCTGCGCTTCCCGGGCGCGCCGGGCGGCCCGGTCGAACTCCAGCAGGATCATGCCGTCGAGATCCGCGTGGAGCGCCGGTGATCGCCGCGCTGCTCGCCAGCTCCGTCGCGACGGCCGCGCCGGGGCCCTACCTGGACCGCGCGATGCTCGAGGCCGCCCTTCCGACGTCTTGGCCGTGCGCGCCCGCGGGGGACGGGGTGGCCGTGCTCACCGGGGTGGTGGCCGCGGATGGCCGCTTGCACCTGGACCCGCAGCCGCCCACCGCGCCGGCCTGTCTCGGCCCCGCCGTGGAGGCCCTTCGCTTCCCGGCGCACCCCGAGGCGGCCGTGCCCGTGCAGTTCTCGTTCACGTGGGCGGCGGGGCGCCTTCTGCCGCCCGCGGTGGACCGTGCGCCGCCGCCGGCCCCGGTCCTCCTGTTCTTGCACCTCCCGGCGGGCCTCCCGGCCGGCGCTGCGGAGGCCTTGGAGCGGGCGCTTGGGCTCCGGAGGTCCGAAGGGGTGTAGACTTGCGCCTCTCTGCGGACTCCCCATGGACCACTCCTCCCGCTTGCGTAGCCTGCTCGCGACCTGCGCCTGGGTGAAGGACGGCGACTGGCTGCGCGCGCTTGGCCCCGAGCTGGCGGGCGCGCTGCCGCCGCTCGTCTCCTCCGGCGACCTCCGCGACGATGGTCAGCCGGCCCTTCCCGTCACGTTCGGCGCCGACCTGTGGCCCGCGCTCTGCGCCACGCTGGCGGAGCTGGCCCTCCACGCGCTCGACCGCCCCGACGCCGCAGCCTTCGATTCCCTCCCGGACGACCAGGTGCTCTCTGACGCCCTGGTCGCCGCGCTGGTGCCGATCGCAGCGTCCGCGGCGGTGCCGGGGCTGCGCGCTGGGGCCATCCCGGCGCTCGCGCTGGCCTGGGGCGCCGGTCGGGTGCTCAGCGGCCGTGAAGGTGAGCTTTTTGGTGTGCCAGACGGCACGCTGCGCGCGGCGCGCGCCGCGGTCGCGCGCCTGTCCTCGCTGGACGACTACGCGCGGGGCGCCGTGTTCGCGCGGGTCGCGGCCGGGCTCGCGGTTCGGCACGCGGCGGCCTGGGAGATCGTTCGCCGCGGCGGAGGGGCGGTCCCGGATGAGCCCCTCGCCAACCTCCTCCTCTCCCACCCGCTCGCGGTGGCCGTTCCGCGGGGAGCGTGGGCGGAAGGCATTCCCTTCGGCCTGCTGGCCGGCGCCTTTGACGTCCCGACGGACGCTGGTT
>JBEIVK010000952.1:0-1633 GCA_040373935.1 Alphaproteobacteria bacterium | reverse complement strand
CGCCAAGGGCTGGCTTTACGAGGGCGGCATCCGCGTGCCCCTGATGATCCGGGCACCCGGAGCCGGGGTGCGCGGCGGCCTGGTGAGCGAGGTACCGGTTATCAGCACGGATCTCTACCCCACGATCCTTGAGCTCGCCGGCCTGCCCGCCCTGCCGGAGCAGCATCGCGACGGCGTGAGCCTGGCCCCGTTGTTGCGCGGCGGTCAGGCCCCCACGCGCGACGCGCTCTTCTGGCACTTCCCCCACTACAGCAACCACGGGCGCCAGAGCCCGGGCGCCGCCATCCGCGCCGGCGAGCACAAGCTGCTCCTCTACTTCGAGCAGCAGCGGGTGCAGCTCTTCAACCTGCGGGCCGATCCCGGCGAGCAGGACGATCTCGCCGCCACCCAGCCCGCCCTCGCCCGGGCGCTCACCGATCGCCTCCGCCAGTGGCAGCAGTCGGTCGGCGCCGCCGCGATGGAACCCAACCCCGATTACCGTGAAACTCGCTGAAGGCTTCCGCCGCGCTCCGACCCGCCGGCCCTGGCTCTTCCTAGCCGCACTGCTGCCGGGCACGCTGGCGGCCGCCGGCCTCACGCTCCGGCACGATGCCGCGCAGCACACGATCGCGGTCCTCCGCGACGGCACCGCGGAGCCGCTGCTCACCCAGCACGCGCGCCCGGATTTCCGCCCGTACCTGCACCCGCTCGTCGCGCCGGACGGCCGCGGCGTCCTCACCGAGTTCAGCCCCGGCCATCACCGCCATCAGACTGGGATCTACTGGGGCCTCACCCGCGTTAACAGCCGCGACTACTTCCATAATCCCGGCGCCAGCCACTGGCGCCGCGTCGCCCTGACCCCGCTCGTCGCGCAGGGCAGCGAGGTGCGGTGGTCGACCCTTTACCACCTGCTGGACGATGCCGGGCAGCCGGTGATGGCGGAGACCCAGACGTGGACCTTCCGCGAGGCGGGCGGCCGCTACCTGATCGACCTAGAGTGGAAGGGCGAGGGGCTCGTCGACCTCACGGTGGCGAAGTACGACTACGGCGGGCTCTTCCTCCGGATGCCGTGGCGCGCCGGGATGGAGGGGGCGGTCACGAACAGCAACCGCCAGCGGAATGAGCGCGCCAACGGCCAGCGCGCGGTCTGGCTCGACATCGGGCTCAAGGTCGAGGGTCGTGCGGATTCCGCGCACATCGCCATTCTCGACCATCCGCGGAACCCCGGTTACCCGCTCCCCTGGCGGGTTGACAAGCAACTCGGCGCCGGCCCGAGCCGCGCCATCGCTGGCGAGTGGACCATTGCGCGCGGCCGCGCGGAAATCTTCCGCCACCAGCTCGTCGTCTACACCGGGCCGCTCGACGACGTGGGCTTGATGGAGGCGTGGAAGACCTATTCGGGGGAGCGTTCGGACTTCGTGCTGTGGAACCTCGCGCGCGCCGAGGCGAAGGCCGCGCCGTTCCTCACCGGCGAGCAGGCCGTCGCCCGGATGACGACCGCCCCCGGTCTCGAGGTCCGCCTCGCGGCGGCGGAACCGATGATTACGCAGCCGATGGCCTTTTGCTGGGACGACCGCGGGCGCCTGTGGATCGCGGAGAACCGGGACTACGAGACCCGCCGCACCGGCTTCGCCAACCACGGGGACAGCCGCAT
>JBEIVK010000033.1:0-14154 GCA_040373935.1 Alphaproteobacteria bacterium | reverse complement strand
CGGTGCCGGCGCAGCCGGCACGGAGGCGCGGGAGCGCCGACCCCGGCGGAGGGCCGCCGCCGGCCGCAACGGCCGGCGGGGCGCCCGGGGTTAGAAGTCGACCGAGGTGCCGCAGCCGCAGGGGCGCTTGGCCTGCGGGTTTTCGATGGAGAAGCCGGCGGACATGAGGTCCTCTTTCCAGTCGATGACGGAGTTCTTCAGCTTGTCCATGTGCGCGGTGTTGACGAAGACGCGCACGCCGTCCTGCTCGAAGACGAGGTCGTCGGAGGTGGGGGCGTCTTCGAACTCGAGCACGTACTTGTAGCCGGAGCAGCCGCCGCCGGTGATGCCGAAGCGGAGGCCGGAGTCGTCGCCGCCGTATTCCTTGCGCAGCTCGCGGACGTTTTCGACGGCATCGGGCGTGAGGGTGATGGTGTCCATGGGGCCTCCAGAGTCTTCCGTTTACGGAAGAGTCTAACCGCCCGTGGGGCGGGTGGAAGGGGGCGGCAGCGCGGGCGGGCTTCGCCAGGCGCGCCAGAAGGCGACGGCGCGCAGCGGGACCTGCGCGGCGACGAGCACCCAGAGGACGGGGCCGAGGGTGTGGCGGGCGAAGGCGCGCGCGGGCTCGCCGTGGCCCATCCAGACGAAGGCGCGGGTGAGGCCGCAGCCCATGCAGTCTTGGCCGGTGAGGGCCTTCCAGGCGCAGAGGGGCGGCACCTGCCAGCCGAACAGGTGCAGCGCGGTGTCGCCGGGGGTGAGCGCGGCGGACAGCGTGACGACGGAGAGCGCGCCGAGAAACAGCAGGCCCTCGGCCTGGAGGGTGTCCCGCCGGAGGCGGGCGGGGTCAGGGGCGCGCGCGGCGGCCCCCACGGCCGACCTCGGCGGCGATGCGGTCCAGGATGCCGTTGACGAACGCGCGGCTGTCCTTGTCGCCGTAGCGCTTGGCGATCTCGACGCCCTCGTCGATGCACGCGCTGGCCGGGACGTCGTGGCAGTGCACGAGCTCGTAGGCGGCGAGACGGAGGATGTTGCGGTCCACCACGGGCATGCGCGGGAGGCGCCAGTGTTGGCTGGCCCCCTCGATCAGCGCGTCGAGCGCGGCGCGCTGGGACTCGACCCCCCGCACGAGCTTGTCGCAGTAGGACATCTCTTCGCTGTCGATGGGGCGGGTGTCGGCGCCCTCGACGCCCTCGACGGGCTGCGCCCAATACGCCCGCAGCGCCGCGCCGGCGTCATCGCCCGTTTGGTCTTGCGTATACAGGACTTGCAACGCGCACTCACGCGCACGACGGCGGGCCATCAGGACTCCAGGGCCCGCAGCACGCCGACCATCTCGAGGGCGGCCAAGGCGGCCTCGGCGCCCTTGTTGCCCATCTTGGTGCCGGCGCGCTCGACGGCCTGCTCGATGGAGTCGACGGTGAGCACGCCAAAGGTGACCGGAAGGCCGAACTCGAGGCCGACGTGGGCGAGGCCCTTGGTGACCTCGGCGGCGACGTACTCGAAGTGCGGGGTGCCGCCGCGGATGACACAGCCGAGGCCGATGATGGCGTCGTACTTGCCCGAGGCGGCGAGCTTGCGCGCGGCGAGGGGCATCTCCCACGCGCCGGGGACCCACACGACCGTGCACTTGGCGTCGGTGTCGGCGCCGTGGCGGCGAAGCGCGTCCAACGCGCCGTCGAGCAGGCGGGCGGTGATGAGGTCGTTGAAGCGGGAGACGATCAGGGCGTAACGAGCGCCCGAATCCTGGAGGTTGGCCTCAATGGTGCGGGGCATGGGTCATCCACGGGGGGGGGCGTCGGCGGGACGGACGCCCGGCAGGAGGTGGCCCAGCACCGAGCGCTGGGCCTCAAGGAAGCGGGCGTTGGTGGCAGAAGCCGGCACAGCGAGCGGCACGCGCTCGGCGACTTCGAGGCCGTAGCCTTCGAGGCCGACGATCTTGCGGGGGTTGTTGGTCATGAGTCGGATGCGGCGCACGCCGAGATCCAGCAGGGCCTGGGCGCCCATGCCCATCTCGCGCAAGTCCCCGGGGACGGGCTCGCCGTGGGTGGGGCTGGCAACGCCGAGGTGCTGCGCGAGGCGGGATGCGAGCGAATCGCCGCCCTGGCCCACATACAGATAGAGAAGGATGCCCCGGCCTTCTTCGTGGATGCGCGCCAGCGCGGCGTCGAGCTGGGAGCCGCAATCGCAGGTGGGGATGCCGAGGGCGTCCCCGACGGGGCAGGCGGTCTGCACGCGGGCGAGGGCGGGCGGGCCGGCGGTGAGGTCGCCCTTCCACAAGGCGAGGTGGATGCTGCCGTCCGTGACGCTGCGGTAGCCGCGGACGGTGAAGCCCTCGAGGCCGCGCACCTGGGCGGGGGTCTCGAAGAGCCGCTCGACCAGCGTCTCGTGGCGCAGACGGTACTTGATGAGGTCAGCCACGGCCACGACGCGAATGCCGTGCTTCACGCCGAACTGCAGCAAGTCCGGCAGGCGGGCCATCGAGCCGTCGTCGTTCATGATCTCGCAGATGACGCCGGCGGGAGGCAGGCCGGCGAGGCGGGCGAGGTCCACCGAGCCCTCCGTCTGGCCGGTGCGCACCAGCACGCCGCCGTCGCGCGCGCGCAGCGGGAAGACGTGCCCCGGCGTCACGAGGTCGTGGGGGCCCTTGGACGGGTCGATCGCGGCGCGGATGGTGACCGCGCGGTCCGACGCGGAGATGCCGGTGCTGACGCCCTCGCGGGCCTCGATGGAGACGGTGAAGGCCGTGTGGTACGGCGACTGGTTGTTGGCCGCCATCATCGGCAGCGCGAGCTGGCGCACCCGCTCCTCGGTGAGCGTGAGGCAGATGAGGCCGCGGCCGTGCGTGGCCATGAAGTTGATGGCCTCGGGAGTGACCGCGGCGGCGGCCATCGTGAGGTCTCCCTCGTTTTCGCGGTCCTCGTCGTCCACGAGGATGACCATGCGGCCGGCGCGCACGTCTTCGATCGCCTGCTCGACGCGCTTGAAGGGATCAGGGTCCATCACGATGAAGCTCATGCGCTCTCCAAGTCACCCGCCGCGGCCGGAGCGGCCATAGCCCAGCGCAGCGAGGTGGTCCCAGCCGAGGCCGGGGGTGGGCTCGGCGGCGGGGGCCGGGGCGAGCAGGCGTTCGAGGTAGCGGGCGAGGAGATCAACCTCGAGGTTGACGGCGTCCCCCGGGCGCAATGCGCCGAGGCGCGTCTCGCGGGCCGTCCACGGGACGATGTTCACACGGAGTTTGCGGGCGTCCAGCTCGTTGACCGTGAGGCTCACGCCGTCGATGCAGATGCTGCCCTTGACCGCGATGTAGCGGCCGAGCGCGGCCGGGGCCTCCACCCAGAGCACGACGCTCTCGGCGGCGGCCTCGCGCGCGACGAGGGTGCCCACGCCGTCGACGTGGCCCGCGACGAGATGGCCGTCCAGGCGGTCGCCCACGCGCAAGGCGCGCTCGAGGTGCACGGTGTCCCCGGGGCGCAGGGCGCCGGTGGTCGTGGCGGAGAGGGTCTCCGCGCCGGCGGCGACGGTGAAGGTGTCGGGCGGGGCCACGGCCTCGACCGTGAGGCAGGCGCCGTTCACGGCCACGCTGTCGCCGAGGCCGATGCGCTCGCGGTCCCGCCGGCCCACGCCGGCCTCGCCCGCCGGCGCGACGGGCAGGGCGCCGCGGATGCGGAGGGTGCGCCCGTTGCCGCGCGGCTCCACGGAGACGATGTGCCCGAGGGCCTCGACCACGCCCGAGAACATTCAGGGCTCCAGGATGAGGTGGGCGTCGGGGCCCACGCGGTCCAGGGCGACGAGCCGAAAGGCCGGGGCGTCGCGCAGGTGGAAGGGCGCGCCGCCGAGCCAACCCGCGCCGCCCGCGAGCACCCGCGGCGCCAGGAACAGGTGCACACGGTCGGCCACGCCCGCGTCGAGCAGGCTGCGGTGCACCTGGCCGCCCCCCTCGACCAGCACGGACTGGATGTCCCGGGCGTGCAAGGCGGCGAGGATGGCGTCCACGGCGAGGCGGCCATCGGCGCCGCGGGGCACGCGCTCGACGTCGGCGGGGATCTCCGGGCGCGCCGGGGCGTCCTCGGCGACAAAGAACAGAGGCCGGCGGCCGGCGTGCAGGACGCGCGCCTCCGGGCGCACGGAGAAGCCGCTGTCGAGCACGACCGGGAGGGCGTTGCGGCCGCCCGGGATGCGGGTGTCGAGGGAGGGGTCGTCCGCGTGGAGCGTGCCGGCGCCGACGAGCACGGCGTCGTGGGTGTCGCGCAGGCGATGGCCGACCGCGCGGGCCTCCTCGCCGGAGATCCACTTGCTCTCCCCGAAGGCCGAGGCGATGCGCCCGTCCAGCGTGGCGGCCGCCTTGAGCACCACGAAGGGCCGCCCCAGCTCGCGTGCCGTGAAGAACGGGGCGTTGAGCGAACGGCAGGCCTCGGCCTCGACGCCGACCTCGACCTCGATACCGGCCGCGCGCAGCGCCGCGATGCCGCGCCCGGCCACGCGCGGGTCCGGGTCGACCGTGCCGACCACGACCCGGGCGACCCCCGCCGCGATGACCGCCTCGGTGCACGGCGGCGTGCGCCCGTGGTGGCAGCAGGGCTCCAGGTTGACATAGAGCGTGGCGCCCTCGGCACGCCCGCCGAGGGCGGCGAGGGCCTCGCGCTCGGCGTGCGGGCGGCCCGGCCCCGTGTGGAAGCCCTCGGCGAGCACCTGGCCGCCGCGGACGACCACGCAACCCACCGCCGGGTTGGGCGAGGTGCGGCCCTCGGCCTGCCGCGCGAGGGCGAGCGTGCGGCGAAGGTGAGCGGCGTCCGCGGGCGCCGCGTCGGGGGGGGCGGTGCTCATGGGGCTCCCGGCTCGGTGGCGGCCTCGGCCGGCTCGCCGACAGGCTCGGGCGCGGGCCCCTCCGGCGTGCCGGGTGCGAGCAGCGCGGCGAAGGCGTCGAGGCTGTCGACGTTGAGATAGACCGACGCGAACCGCACCCAGGCGACCGGGTCCAGGCCACGCAGCTCGTCGAGGACACAGCGCCCGATGTCCGCCGTGGCGACCTCGGCCCCGAGCCCGGACACCCGCTGCTCCACGCGATCGGCGGCGCGCTCGATGCGCTCGGCGGGCACGGGGCGCCGACGGCACGCCACCCGCATGCCGACGACGAGCTTGTCGCGATCGAAGGGCTCACGCGCGCCGCCGCGCTTGACCACGAGCGGCAGGCGGCGCTCCAGCCGCTCGGCCGTCGAGAAGCGGAACCCACACGCAAGGCACTGCCGACGACGCTTGGTGGTGTCGTCCGTCGCGCGGGTTTCGAGCACGCGCGAGTCGGGGTGGAGGCAGTGGGGGCAGCGCACGGGGCGAAGGCTCAGGGGTAGACGGGGAAGCGCGCCGTCAGGGCGTGGACCTCGCCGCGCACGCGGCCGAGCACCGCGGCGTCCTCGGGCGCGCGCAGGACATCGGCGATCCAATCGGCGATGGCCTCGCACTCGGCGATGCCCATGCCGCGGGTGGTGACGGCGGGGGTGCCGACGCGCACGCCCGAGGTGACCATCGGGCTGCGGCGCTCGCCGGGCACGGTGTTCTTGTTGACCGTGATGCCGGCGCGGCCGAGCGCCAGCTCGGCGTCCTTGCCCGAGACCGGCTCGTCCGACAGGTCGATGAGCAGGAGGTGGTTGTCGGTGCCGCCGCTGACGAGGCGGAAGCCCCGCGCGAGCAGGCGGGCGGCCATCGCCTGCGCGTTGGCGACGACCTGGGCGGCGTACGTGCGGAACGACGGCTGCAGCGCCTCCTGGAAGGCGACCGCCTTCGCGGCGATGACGTGCATGAGCGGGCCGCCCTGGGTGCCCGGGAACACCGCGCTGTTCAGCGACTTCATGCGGTCCCGCTGGCCGAGGATGAGACCGCCGCGCGGGCCGCGCAGCGTCTTGTGCGTGGTGGTGGTGACGACGTCGCAGTGCGGGAAGGGGCTCGGGTGCACGCCCGCCGCGACGAGGCCGGCGATGTGCGCGATGTCGGCGAGGAGGATGGCGCCCACTTCGTCGGCGATGGCCTTGAACAGCGCGAAGTCGAGCACGCGCGGGTAGGCGGACGCGCCGCAGACGATCATGCCGGGGCGCTCACGGTGGGCGAGGTCCCGCACCTCGTCCATGTCCAAGCGGCCGTCCGGGCCGACATGGTAGTGCACGGGGCGCCAGATCTTGCCCGAGGCGTTGACCGGGCTGCCGTGGCTCAGGTGGCCGCCGTGGCTGAGGTCTTGGCCGAGAAAGGTGCCGCCCGGCGGCAACAGCGCGAGGAACGCGGCGAAGTTGGCCTGCGCGCCGGAGTGCGGCTGCACGTTGGCGCCGATGTCGGCGTCGCCCACCATGAAAAGCTGCCGCGCGCGCTTGCGCGCGAGGTTCTCCACATCGTCCACGTGCACGCAGCCGCCGTAGTAGCGCGCGCCCGGGAGGCCCTCGGCGTACTTGTTTGTCAGCGGGCTGCCGAGCGCCTCCAGGACGGCGACGGAGGCGTGGTTCTCAGAGGCGATGAGCTCGAGGTCGTCCTCCTGGCGCCGGCACTCTGCAGCCATTGCGGCGTGAAGCTCGGGGTCGAACGCGGCGATGTGAGGGAACATCTCAGGCTCCGGCGGGCGGGAGGAGGGAGTCGAGCAGGGCGACCCGGCGCGCGTGGCGGCCGCCCTCGAAGGCGGTGTCCGTGAAGGCGTCGAGGATGTCGGTGGCGACGCCCACGCCGACGATTCGCTCGCCCAGGCAGAGGACGTTGGCGTCGTTGTGGGCGCGGGTGGCGCGGGCGCTCGTGGGCTCGCTCAGGACGGCGGCCCGCACGCCCGGCACCTTGTTGGCGGCCATCGCCATGCCGATGCCGGTGCCGCACACGAGGAGCCCGCGCTCGGCCGCGCCGCTGGCGACCGCCCGACCGACGGCCACCGCGAAGTCCGGGTAGTCGCAGGAGGCGTCGCCATGCGTGCCGAAGTCCTCGACGCTGTGGCCCTGGGCGCGGAGATGCGCCACGAGGGCGGCGCGCAGGGCGCGCCCCGCGTGGTCCGAGGCGGCGGCGAACCTCATGCAGACGCCCCGTCAAAGGCTTGGAACACGAGCACAGCGTTGGTGCCGCCGAAGCCGAAGCCGTTGCTCATCGCGACGCGAAGGCGCCGCTCCTGCGCGACCCGCGGGACGAGGTCCACCCCAGCGCAGTCGGGATCCACCTCGTCGAGATGGGCGGTGGGCGGCACCACGCCTGCGGCGAGCGCCCGCGCGCAGAACACCGCCTCGACACCGCCGGCGGCCCCGAGCAGGTGACCCGTCACGCCCTTCGTGCTGCTCATGCACAGGCGGCTGGCGTGCGCGCCGAACACCGCCTTCACCGCCGCGACCTCTTCCGGGTCATTGGTGGGGGTGGAGGTGCCGTGGGCGTTGATGTAGTCCACCGCCTCGGGCGGGAGACGGGCGTCGGCGAGCGCGAGACGCATGGCCCGCGCCGCGCCGGCGTGTCCAGGAGGCGGAGCCGTGAGGTGGAACGCGTCATTCGTGAGGCCGTACCCGACGATCTCACACCAAATCCGCGCGCCGCGGGCGCGGGCGTGGGTGAGCGTCTCCAACACGACGACCCCGGCGCCCTCCCCCATCACGAAGCCATCCCGGCTGCGATCGAAGGGGCGAGAGGCGGACTCCGGGGCGTCGTTGCGACGCGACAGCGCCCGCATCACCATGAAGCCGCCGAGCCCGAGCGGGATGAGCGCGGCCTCGGCGCCGCCCGCGATGATGAGGTCCGCGTCGCCGCGCTGCAGGGCGCGGAACGCCTCGCCGATGGCGTGGTTGCCGGTGGCACAGGCCGTGGCCACGCACAACGACGGGCCGCGCGCCCCGACCCGCATGGCGATGTGGCCCGCCGCCAGATTGGCGAGAGAGCGGGGGATGAAGAAGGGCGAGAGGCGGTCGGCGCCTTCGTCTCGCGCGGTGTCGGCGCCACCCGCGATCTCGCCGATGCCGCCAATGCCGGAGCCGACATACACCCCCGCGCGGTCTCCCAAGTCCAGGGGCTCGGACAGCCCGGCGTCCCGCAAGGCCTCGAGCGCCGCGACGAGCCCATACTGGGCGAACAGGTCCATGCGCTTGACGTCGCGCGGGTGGACCAGGGGCGAAGGCGCGAAGCCCTTGACCTCCGCGGCGATCTGGACCGGCCAACCGTCCGCCGCGAACCGTGTGAGCGGGCCCGTGCCCGAGCGGCCGGCCAGCGCGGCGTCCCAGGCAGTCGGGGCGTCGAGCCCCACGGGGCTCACGGCCCCGAGCCCGGTGAGGACCACGCGCTCCATGCCGCTACCCGAGGTGGTCGACGATGTAGTCCACCGCATCCTGCACGGTGGTGATTTTTTCGGCGTCTTCGTCGGGGATCGCGATCTTGAAGCGCTTCTCGATGGCCATCACCAGCTCGACGATGGCGAGGCTGTCGGCGCCCAGGTCGTCGATGAAGCTGGCGTCGGGGCGCACTTCGTCTGCACCCACGCTCAGGCTTTGCACGATGAGCTCGCGCACCTGAACGGTAATCTCGTCACGCGTCGGCATGGGAACTCCTGGAGGCGGGCGCACCCCTACCGGAGACGCCGCCTGAGGCTATCGCAAAGGACCGCGCCCGCCGGACGGCGGACGCGAAGATCGGAAGCGCGACGCCGCACCGGACGCCTGACCCAAGGCCCGGCGCACCGGGCCCGCGCTCAGGCGTTGCGGGGCGGAAGAACCTGCTGGCCCTTGTAGGAGCCGCAGGCCATGCACACGCGATGCAGAAGCTTGATCTCGCCGCAGGTGGGGCAGAGGTCCACGGCCGCGGTGAAGGTCAGGTGATCGTGGGCGCGGCGCATGTTCTTGCGCATCTTGGAGGTACGCTTCTTCGGGACGGCCATGGGAGACTCTCGACGATCGAGGGAGGTTTTGAGCGAAACGCGGGGTGCGGTGCACGCGCCGCGGAGAGGCGCCGGAGACGGACAGCAGGGCCCCTATTCCGGCAGGCGCAGTCCGGCGAACGGACGGGTGCGCCCGGGGGCGGGGCCGGCGTCGCCCGGCGCGGGAGGGCGGGGCGCGCAGCCCGCGCCGGAGGAGGGGCGCACGCCCTCGTCGGTGCAGAGGATGCGCATCGGCGCCCAGAGCACGACCTGCTCGGCGAGGGCCGCTCCCAGCTCCAGGATGCCGCCGGCCTCCAAGAAGCCGACGTCAAGCTGGTCACCCGAGAGGGCGCGCTCGCCCGCGGCCGCGGAGCCGGACGCATCGCGAGACTCCGCATCGGAGCCCGGGTCGGGGACGTAGAGGAGGTCCACCGCGCCCCCGAGGGGTGCAGCGCACCGGGGCGCCGCAGCGGTCGCAGGTGGCGTCGTGGGCGACCTCGCCGTCCCCGTGGACACGCGCCCCGCCCGCCGCCGCATCGACGCGCAGGTCGAAGTGAAACGCCAAGCCGGCAGGCTGCTCGAGCGCGCCCGCCACGGCGTGGGCCGCCCAGGGCACATCGGCGCCCACCCGGACGGGCACGCCCACGGCGGGGAGCTGACTCACGACGACACGCACGGACCGACGCCCTCACAACCGCGCAGCGATAGCCCGGCGGACCCGCGGCGCCAAGGCGCGCACCGGCAGAACCCCCTCGGCGCGCAGGCCCTCGGCGGCGCAGCGCCGGGTGCAGCCGGAGATGGCGGCGCGGTGGGCCTCGCCGCCCGCCCAAGCCGCCGACGGGTCGGTGCCGGCGGGGGCCGCGCCCGCGTGGAACGGGCACGCGTACACCCCGCCCACGCCCTGCCCGTCGACCACGAGACGCTGCGCCGCCACCGGGCAGTGCCCTCCGTCGCGCGGCAGCCCGGGCCCGGGGCCGCCACCGCGCACGGCCATCTCGGCGAGATCATCGAAGACCGCCGCCTCCGTGCGGGAGAAGGGGCGCGGCTCGCCCCGCGCCAGCGCCAGCGCCTCCGTGTCCCGGCAGACGGCATCCGGGGCGTCCGGGGCGCCGAGGCGCAGCCCATCCGCCCCGGCTTCGCGGCACCAGCCCGCGAGGGCCCGCAGCTCGCGCCCGACCTCGCCCTGCCACGGAACGAGGACCTCGATGTCGAGGGGCTGCGCCCGGTCGGCCCGCGCGGCCGACAGCGCCTGCAACGCCGAAGACGAGTCCGCGACGGGCACCCCGAGCACCGGCACCTGCACGGCGTCGCTCACGCCCGCGACCCGCAGGCGCACGGCGCCCAGGCCGGCGTCCACGAGCGCGAGGGCCTCGGACGGGCCGAGCCCCGTGCCATCCGTGAGCAGGCGCACCGGACAGTCGAGGCGATGGACGAAGCGGACAAGCCCCGCGAGCGCGGGCCCGACGGACGGCGCGTCGATGTCCACCGGCACGGGGCCCAGCCACGCCACTGCGTCGATCACGGCCTGCCGCGCGCGGGCCTCGCCGAGCGCAGGCCCGGGCCGCAGCACCAGCCGCGCGGGCCCCCACGCGACGCCCCAGCGGCCGCCCGCCCGCCGGGCCACCCCGCGCAGCCCGCCCAGGGCCTGATCGACGATCCGCATGTTCCTCCCGTGAGCGCCTGCGCTGGTCAGGCGGCCGGTCGACAGGATAGCCGGCCCACGGGCGGCGGTCCCGCAGACACCACCCACGAGGCGTCGATGCGTTCGCTTTCCCCCTTGTCCTGGGTCCTTTGGGGCGGGCTCGGCGCGTGCCAGCCGGCGCCCGCCTTCGAGGCCGAGCGTGCCTACCACGGCACGATGGCAGGCCTCCTCGCCGACAACGCCGCTTTGGCCCGCCAGTTCCAGGATCTCGCCGTGAAGGTCAAGAAAGACCGTCCGGCGGCCGACGTGGTGGCAGCGCGCTTCGCCGACGACTTCATCCCCGCGGCCCGCACGCTGGCCGATGCCGCGGCGGCCGTCACGCCCGGCACCCGGGCGCTCACCGAGCTTCACCCCCAGCTGGTCGACGCCTGGTCGGAGCGCGTGACGCTCTACGAGTCCGCACACTCCGCCTGGAAGGCGCAAGACCTCGCCGCGCTGGACCGTGCGGCAGAGGCGACGGTGCTCAATCGCCGCGCCGAAGAGGCATGGCTTCGAGACGTCAACATCGTGCTGGCGGGCGCCGAGTTGGCGCTGGAGGCCTACCCTCCGGCCCCGGCGATCGCCCCTTGACACCCCCGATGGCCCGGCGTTAACAGCCGGGTGCTCGCAAGGCAGCGGCCTTGTGTTGGATGCGGGCTCCGTCCGCGCGCTCTCTGACTTCACTGGGCTGTAGTGTAATTGGCAACACGTCAGGTTCTGGCCCTGAAGACTCTAGGTTCGAGCCCTAGCAGCCCAACCACCTCCCCAATGTGCTCCTATCGTCTAGAGGCCCAGGACAATGCCCTCTCACGGCATAGACACGGGTTCGAATCCCGTTAGGAGTACCACCTTCCCCACCCTCGCCGGTGGGGTTGCGTGTTTTTGGCCTCTCCCCCGCCCGTGGCGCGCGCGCTGAGGCCCCCGCGCGGCGGCCTCCCACCGACAGGCGCCCCTCTCTCGCGCGGCCCGGGCCGGACCCACCCCATCCCCGGGCGGCGTCCACGCGGGAGGGCCGCGGGCCCGCCGACGGATTAGCCTCGGCCCAGCCCGAGGCCCCCATGCGCGTCCTTTCCTGGTCCCCTGCCCTGCTCCTCGGCGCCTGCGCCGGAGGCCCGGCCGCGCCTGCCCGCCCGAACGTCCTGCTCGTGACGCTCGACACCACACGCGCCGACGTGCTCGGCGCGTACGGCGGCCCCACCGGCGTCTCCCCCTCACTTCGACCGCCTCGCCGCCGAGGGCCTGCGCTTCGAGCGCGCGCAGAGCGTGACCCCCCTCACCATCCCGGCCCACAGCTCGCTGTTCACCGGCTTGTTCCCGCCGAGCCACGGCGTGCGCGACAACGGCGACGCCTTCCTCTCGCCGGAGGCGCTCACCCTCGCCGAGCGCCTCAAGGCGCACGGCTACCGCACCGCCGCTGCGGTCGGCGCCGAGGTCACGAGCCACCACTGGGGCTTCGCCCAGGGCTTCGACGCCTACTTCGACGACATGGGCGCCAAAGACGCCGCAGGCGAAAAGAACCGCTGGCGGGTCGAGCGCCCGGGCCGCCAGGTGGTCGACGACGCACTGGGCTGGCTCCAGGCCGAGCCCGCCGACGGCGCACCGTGGTTTCTGTGGGTCCATCTCTTCGACGCCCACCACCCCTACGAGGCCCCGGCCGAGGCCGCGGCCGCCTTCCCGGGCCGCCCCTACGCCGCGGAGGTCTTCGAGGCAGACCGCCAGGTCGGCCGCTTGCTCGACGCCATCGCCGCCCGCACCGAGCTGGACGACACGGCCGTCCTCGTGCTCGCAGACCACGGCGAGGCCCTCGGCGCGCACGGCGAGCAATTTCACGGCGTGCTCCTCTACGAGGAGACCATCCGCATCCCCTTCGTGCTGCGGCCCCCGGGCGGCCGCGCCGGCGGTGCCGCCACCAGCAGCGCGCCCGTCAGCACCGTCGACGTCGTGCCCACGGTGCTCGCCCTCACCGGCGCGCCCGCCGCCACCGGCATCGACGGCCAAGACCTCAGCCCGCTCCTGGCCGATCCCGCGGCCTCCGCGTTCGCCGGCCGCGCCGTCTACGCCGAGAGCCTCTACGCGTGGCACCACTACGGGTGGGCGCCGCAGCGCGCCCTCATCACCGCTGACGACAAGCTCATCGACAGCACGACCCCGGAGCTCTACGCGCAAGATGACCGCGGGGAGCGCACCAACCTCGCGCCCGCAGACCCGTCGCGCCTCACCACCCGCCTCTCCGAGATGGACCGCCTCGCCGCCACCTTGCTCCCCGCCGCCGGCTCCGCCGCAAAAGCCGCGTTGTCGGCGGAGCACCAGGCCCAGCTCGAGGCGCTCGGCTACATGACGGCCGGCGCGGCCGAGGGCGAGGCCCCCTTCCGCGGCGCCCTGCCGGATCCGGTCTCCCGCCTGCCTGTGCTCGCAGAAATCGAAAACGTCCGAAAGTCACTCCAATCCGGCGATCTCGCCGCCGCCCGCGCCGCTGCCGAGAAGGTCATCGCCGCCGAGCCCGGCCTGGAGGAGCCGGTACGGATGCTCGCCCACGTCCTCGCCTCCGAGGGCAAGGTGGACGACGCGCTCGCCCGCCTCGCCGAGCTGGAGGCCCGCCGCCCCACCGCCGCGGGCAAGGTGCAAATGGCCGGGTTGCACCTCCGCAAAGGGGACTCCAACGGCGCGATCACCCTCCTCGAAGCCGCCATCGCGCAGGATCCGTACCTCGAGGGGGCTTGGCCTCCCTACCTCTTCACCCTGTTCACCAAGGGGGACATCCCGCGCTTCGCAGAGGCCGTCGCCCGGGGCCGCGCCGCCCTGCCGGACAACACCCTCATCGCCGGCTTTGCGGGCCTCCATGCCGCGATGACCGGGCGCCACGCCGAGGCCCGCCCCCTCCTGCTCACCGCCTTGGAGGCGGACCCGGGCGCGCCATTCCTCCACCACGGCCTCGGGATGGTCGAGCGCGCCGAGGAGCGCATCGACGCCGCCGAGTCCGCCCTGCAGGAGGAGGTCCGGCTCCACCCCCCGGCCGTCCCGTCTCGCCGTGCGCTCGTCGAAATCTACGCCGAACAAAAGCGCTATGCCGAACAGCTCTCCCAGCTTGACGCGCTGATTCAGGTCGAGCCACCCCACGTCCTCAACAGCCACGCGCGCGCCCAGGCCCTCTTCAACCTCAAGCGCTTCCCCGAAGCCCATGAGGAGGTCCGTCGCTGCCGCAGCCTCGACGCCCGCTACCCCGCGTGCGCCATGCTCGAAGCCAACACGCTCAAGAAACTCGGGCGCGACAAAGAGGCGTACACCGCCTATGAAGCCGCGCTCGCCCTCGTCGGCCAGGCGCCGCCGCAGCCCACCCCACCCGCGCCGGCCACCCCCACCGCCATGCTTGAGTTCCTCCTCGAACCGCTGCGCGAACCTTTCTTCCAACGCGCGCTGCTCGCCGTCGTGTTGAGTGGCCTGACCTGCGCGTGCCTCGGCGCCTACGTGGTGCTCCGCCGGATGGCCTTCCTCAGCACCGCGCTCACCCACTCCATCCTCCCGGGCGTGGTCGGCGCGATTCTGCTCGGGCTCTCCCCTTATGTCGGCGCCCTCGCCGCCGCCTTGCTCACGGCCGGCGGCATCGCTTGGCTCTCGGCGCGGCGCGGCACGAGCGAAGACAGCGCCATCG